>CAZZFC010000001.1:0-19311 GCA_964653325.1 uncultured Candidatus Saccharibacteria bacterium
AAAGTCGATATTTTTTTCCATCCGTAACGCCTACCCCAACCCGTGCTTTTAAATTGCAGTTTGGGCAAACTAACATCACATTACTAATATCCAAGGCCGCGGGTTTTTCTATGATACCACCTGGGCGATTGTTACTTTTCTTTTGGTGTTTCTTTACGATATTCACACCCGTAACAATTGCTTTGGCAACTTTACCGTCTTCGCCAAAAATAACCTTCTCGATTTTACCGCGAGTTTTTTTCGATTTACCAGTAATTACTTCAACGGTATCGCCAGTTTTCATCCGCATAGTTTACCAAACCTCCTTAGCCAAAGATGCCACTTTATTAAATCCTCGTTCTTTAACTTCACGCGCAACCGGACCAAGGACGCGGGTTCCCACCGGTTCATTTTGTTTATTAACAACAACTGCCGCATTATCATCGAATCGAATATACGATCCATCCACCCGGCGATGCTCTTTTTTGGTTCGAACAATTACCGCTTGTACTTTTGCTTCATCAGTTACCACTCCGGCCGGATCCGCACCTTTAACCACACACGAAATAATATCTCCTAAATAAGCATATTTCTTCTTCCATTCGGTTGGGATGGATAGAATCATCAGCTGATGGGCCCCACTATTATCGGCAAGTTGTAAGTAAGAACCTGGTTGTAACATTTTATTTTAATATATTTACTATTCGCCAACGTTTGGTTTTAGACAAAGGCTGACACTCTTCAATTTCAACAATATTACCCTCAAGTGCCTTATTGCCTGGGTTGTCAGCATAAAAACGACGTGAGCGTTTTAACTGTTTGTTATATTTGCGATTAACAATTGTTGTCTGGACTAAAACAATTGCGGTCTCCTGCATTTTGGTTGACACAATTGTGCCAGTAATTCTTTGTTTCATTTTTTCTCCTTTTCCGATTTTACTTTACTTTCTTTTGCTTTTGTATTTATTGACATTGTCTTATCACTTTTTACCTGAGTAAGAACCGACAATGTTCTAGCCAATTGTTTCCGCTGGGGTCGCATACTCTTAACTTTGGTCGGATCCCCTAAGGCAGCCTCAATTTTACTCTTAGCGATTGTATCATGAAGCTCTTTGGCAGATTGTGCAAGTTCTGCCTGCGTTTTGGCACGGATATTTTTAAGTTGTTCTTTTATTTTCATATCATTTCCTCCTTATTAATAAACTTAGTCGGGACACTTAATTTAGCAGCTCCTCGACGAAGGGCTTCTTTGGCGATTTCGATTGTCACTCCGGTCATTTCCATAATGACTTTACCGGGCTTTACAATCGCCGCATAGTGATCAAATGGCCCCTTACCTGATCCCATCCGAACTTCAGGTGGTTTTTTCGTAATTGGCTTGTCAGGAAAAATTCGAATCCAAAGTCGTCCACCCCGCTTAACGTATCCGCGAATGGCTTTACGTGCAGACTCAATCTCTTTTACGCTTACCCAACCATAATCAATGGCTTTAATTCCAAACTCACCAAAATCCAATGTATTTCCACGCTGCGCTTTACCTCGATTTTTTCCCCGGAAAACTCGGCGATATTTTAATCGTTTTGGTTCAAGCATTATCGTCCTTTCCTTCGGGTACCGTAACCCATACCTTCACCCCAAGTGTGCCATATTTGGTTTTCGCAAAGCTTCTAGCAAATTTTACATTTTTGGAAAGAGTTGAGGTTGGGACGGATCCTTCAATATATTTCTCTCCTCTTGCAATCGGATTTCCCCCTAAACGACCATTAATAAATAATTTAATTCCTTCCGCCCCCGCATCCATGGCGCGTTTTAAAGCGGATCGGATTGCTCGTTTATATGGGTAACGTCGCTCAATTGCGCTCGTAATACTCTCTGCCAGCAAATCAGCGGAAAGTCCAGGATTTTGCACTTCCTGTACATTGAGTCGGATTTTGCCACCAATCATTTTATCTAATCCTTTTTTAATTCCTTCAATCGTAGACCCACCCCGACCGATCACCAAACCGGGACGTGCGACACGAAGATCGATCGAAACATCATTAATTGAACGTGAAATCACAATATCATCGATTCCGGCCATCCCCACGGTTTTGCGTAAATATTTACGGATTGCATCATCTCCCTGTAAAAATTTAATATAGTCTTTATCGGCATACCAAATACCTTTCCACCTTTTATTAATAATCAAACGAAATCCTAACGGATTAACCTTTTGTCCCATCTATTTACCCTCCTTTCCTTCCTTTTTAACTACTTTTGGTTTTCTAACTTTAATCTCTTTTTCCACCTTTTCTTTTTTTTTATCAGTTTGTGATGCTACTTTTTCGGTTTTTGATTCTTCTACTTTTTGTACTTTTACTTCCTCTTTATCCTCTTTCAAACTTTCCAGTACTACTAATAAATTGCTGTAACGAATCCGAGCTACATCCATGCGACCACGCGCACGAAATTTGGGCTTACGTACTTTCCGAGCGTCACCGGCTTGCATTTCTTTTAAACGAACCTCATTTTCATTTAGCTGGAAATTGTTTTTCGCATTTGCCAAAGCTGACTTTAAAGCTTTATAAATGTATTGCGCGGCTTTTTTGCGAGTTAAGGTGAGTTGCTCCAACATTAACGGAATCGGTAAATCCTTCACGGTATCAATAACTACCCGCATTTTCCTTGGGGAATGACGAATCCCGTTGAGACTAGCGGTAATGGTCTTCATACTTTTACAGCGGCTGCCTCGTCAGCTGGTTTTTCAAAACCTTTTTTCGAATGCGCAATAAATTTACGGGTTAAAGAAAATTCACCCAATTTACATCCAACCATATTCTCGGAAATAAATACATCTTTAAAATCTTTACCATTATGAACTAAAAATGTATAGCCCACCATTTCTGGGCTAATGTCACAATCCCTCGCCCAAGTTTTAATCGGTTGTTTTTTACCCGACGCTTCCTGTGCACGGACTTTCTTAATTAATTGTGGATCCACATAGGGACCTTTTTTACTTGATCTTGCCATTATTTTTGCCTTTTTGTTTTAACTATAAATTTATCAGACATTTTATGTGGTTTTCGAGTACGTACTCCATAGGCTGGTTTCCCATAAACTGTACGTGGAACTCGTCCAGTGCCGGTCCGTCCCTCTCCTCCACCGTGCGGGTGATCTCCAGCAGACATTGCGGTTCCTCGTACTTGTGGCCTTCGACGAATCCATCGAACCGCGCCTGCTTTACCCAAAACTCGCTGATTATGCTCGATATTACTAACTTGACCTATGGTAGCATAACATAACTCTGAAACTAGGCGTACTTCACCTGATGGTAATTTAATCTGTACCATTCCGGCATCTTTGGCTAAAACCTTAGCTTGTTGCCCAGCGGAACGTACAATAATTCCACCTTGACCCGGATTAAGCTCTAAATTATGAATTCCAATTCCGACGGGAATTGATTTTAACGGCAGTGCATTTCCAATTTTGATTTTTGCGGTTTCGGCACAGATCACGCTGTCACCCACCTTAAGCTCGTGCGGGGCAATAATATATAATCTATCTCCATCCTGATAGGTTAACAGTGCAATATTCGCACTGCGATATGGATCATATTCTAGAGTTGTTACGGTTGCCTCAATATTCAGCTTCCCAAAACGTTTAAAATCAATCATTCGGTATTTACGCATATTCCCACCACCGCGATGACGAACACTAATTGTGCCATGATCTCGACCAGTCGTCTTTTTTAAGATCCGGATTAGCTTTTTAGTCGGACCCTTCTGCGATAAGTGTGATTTATCGGTGATTCTTCGCGAACGCATCGATGGTGTAGTTGGTTTATACTTTTTCATTTGATTCCTCCTCTATTTGTAATGCCTTATCAAATCCAGCAATTTTTTGACCTTTCACTAATGTAACGATTGCATAATGTCTTTTAGAGGTATGGGTCATGGTCCGACGACGCATCACGCGCTTGGTTTTGCCTGGTCGAACCTGGGTATTGACTGACACAACTTTAACTTGATACATCGCCTCAACTGCTTCCTGAATTGCAGTCTTGGATGCCTCATTTGTTACCTCAAACATGTATTTCCCGTTACTCACGTTTTGCATTGATTTTTCAGTTAAAACTGGCTTAAGTAAAGTCATAATTTTTTAACTCCTTGTTCTAAAACTTGGTATGCATCACCTACTAAAACGAGTTTATTATTTTCTAAAACGTCCACAACCCCTAAAACTGAGGCCATTTTAAAACTAACCTTAGGAAGGTTCGCGATCGCTTGTTCAGTTTTCTGATCTTTTTGTGATAAAACAAACATGACTTTTTGATTAACCAGATTCAAGTCCTTTAGGATTGCCGTCATCTCCTTGGTTTTACCTTCTTTGAAATTTAGTTGGTCAACCAAGATAATTTTATTTTGCCTCATTGCATCCGAAAGAATACTCAGCATCGCGCGAATTCGCATTTGTTTAGACATCCGTACGCGCCTAAAAAGCGTCGGGACAATAGGATGAGTATGTCCGCCACCCACCCACAAAGGTGATCGAATTGAACCATGACGGGCGCGACCCGTACCTTTTTGACGCCAAGGCTTGCGTCCACCACCGGAAACTTCACCGCGACCCTTAGTTTTTTTAGTATGAAGCGAAGTGCGTTCTCGATGCACATGCACATACTGGGCAACTAAGGCTTCATTTACCTCAGCACCAAAAACTTCGTCGTTAAGATTAATCTTTTCCTTTTCTGTCCCTTGTTGAGTAATTTGAGCAACGATCATTTAATTATTAACCTCCAATTTTAACTTATTATTGCGTCCACCAGGTACTGCCCCCTTGAGAAAAACCTCACTATTATCTGTCACATCAACTATCATCGCGTTTTTAACGGTAATTTGTACGCCGCCCATACGACCCGCCATTTTCATACCCTTTAAAACCTTACCGGGATCAGTCCGTTGACCAATTGACCCTGGGGCACGATGTCGATCAGACTGACCATGGGTTTTTGGTCCACCGGCAAAACTATGGCGCTTCACGACTCCCTGAAAACCCTTACCTTTTGAAATTCCGATCACATTCACGCTAATTCCCTTTTGCAATTGATCTAATCCTTCTAGGACTTTTAATTTCGTCACAGGAATAACAATCCCATCATCATTAAAAACCTGGGTCATTTCAATTTTTTTCGCAATTATGTTGCTCATATCATTTTATATATGCATATCAGATAAAAAAATAAGGGGCACTTGCCCCTTTGTGATGAGGAGTTTACGTGCTTATCAAAATCTTATTATTTTACGAGATTGCATACGCCGATGGGTATTGTAGCAAAGGGTCAATTATTACGCAAGGGCTGGGGTTATTTCGTATAATACAGTCATGTTTCGTAACAAACTCGAATTGATTACCATTCAAAACAAACCTTATCCACGCCTGATTATGGGCGAGGACTTTTTACAAGGCTGACTTGATAAAAGTGAATTCAGTCGGAATTTTTTGCCTCGACTTGTAAGCAATTCGATTCAAGGCGGGCTTGTCACTCCTCAATCGGAATGCAATCGCATACTCCTGTCATTTCGAATCTCGAACAAAGTGAGCGGTGAGAAATCTCTTTTGCGTTGAAAAAACAAAATACAAAGGGATCTCTCACATACGTTCGAGATGACACATACATTAATAAATTATTAAATATTTGGAAATAATCTTTTTCGAAAAACGATTGTACTCCCCAAAGAAAGTAATCCTAAAAGGATTGTCGCAATCGCCGGGCTTCCAGTTTGTGCCAATCCCGTATTAATTCCTAAAGTTAAATCATGATATGTTGTAACATTTCCGGCTAAATCAGTTGAAGTAAGTTTAATCGTATGATCCCCGGTTAAGATTTGATCCCTAAAATGTACAGCTAAAATTTCCCTGTGCATCTGCCGTGGTCGTACAAGTTTTAGGATCTGAATTTACAATAATTGTAATCGTTGCCAATGGTTCGGTAGTTCCAGAGATTGTGAGATTCTTCCCAGAGGTGTAATAAAACGAATAAATATTGGGTTTGAAAGTGAGTGAATTTAGTTTGGTTGGAATTAGCGTTGGCAATGTGGTATCAACTGTAATTGATGAAGAATATGTAATCGATTCGTTACCCGCCGCATCTTTTAGTTTTAAATAAATTGTTTTTAACCCATCATTATTTGAAAGAGTAAAAGTTTTAGTATTCGAAAATGTTTCCCAACTTGATCCCGCGAATGTAGCGTTTTCCGAAACCATCATTTGCGAATCAGCTGAATTCGTATCGGTGAGCGTTAACGTTAATCGCACTTCATGTTTGTTGATATATTTTAATCCGCCCTCGATTACAATTGTGCCGACTGGTTTAGTCGTATCTAAAATAATTGTGTCAGAATAAGTAGTACTTTCATTGCCTGCTCCATCTCTGAATTTAATATAAATAGTTTTCGCTCCATCACCAGATGCAAGCGTCCACGACTTTGTCGTCGAATACGTTTCCCAAGTCGCACCTGTAAATACATCGCTCTCAGATATTTTCATTTGCGTTACATCGGTTAGATTATCAGTGGCAGTTATAGTAAGTGTTACAGCTTGGGCGGTTGTGTAAGTCGCTGCAGAATTAATTGATATTGTTCCAGCCGGAACAGTTGTATCCAAAATGATTGTGTCTGAATAGGCTTCAGAAATATTCCCAGCACTATCCTTATATTTAATATAAACCGTTTTCGTACCATCTCCACTTGTAAGTGTCCAGAATTTTGTAGTGGCATACGTTTCCCAAGTAGTCCCATCAAAATCAGATGTATTTGAAATCAGCATTTGGGTTACTGATGAAGTTGTATCCGTAGCGGATAATGTAAGCGTTACATCTTTAGATGCAGTAATTGTATTTCCCGAGTTAATTGAAACTGTCCCTGATGTTGGAGCGGTACTATCGACTGTGTAGGTAAATGTGTTGGTGATTCCTGTGTTACTTGATCCCGTGGGGGCAGTGGTAAAATGGGTGGTCAGATCTGTCTGAACATTGACTGCCCCAGCTTCAACTGTAGCAGTATATTCTCCATCTGCAGTTTCCTGGGGAATGGTATACGTTCCTGACCAGGTGGTTTCCCCATTGGCTGAGGAAACATAACTTAGTGTTACCTTGTCATCGTTGGGCATAATAACTTGAACTTGATTGTCTTCTGAAACCGTGGGATCAGTTTTCAACATGGAGCTGGTAGCGGTGATGGTGACCGTATTTCCCGGATGATAGTGAGTGGTATCAGTCGATCCAGCCAGCGTCCAAGGTTTCCAACCATAGAACTTGTAGTTATAGTTGCCTAAATACATTTCGCCGTTATTGCTCACAGCTATGGTCGAGCCAAAGGATGAAGAATCAAAAACTCTATAACTCCATTTAAACGATCCCGCAGAATTAATAATGGTGGCTTTCCCAGAGGTGGCTTCCCCAAAATATAAATTTTCATTCCTATCAACGGAAATGCTTGCAGACCAAATTTTCCCTTCCATTGAATACTCCCAGAGAATCTGTCCATTATCCTTGTCGTAAGCCACTACTCTTCTGGGAACATCGTATTTACCATCGTAAAGAGTCCCGTTGTAACCTATTGATGGAAAAGCTTCGTCGTTACTCCCTGTTATTCCTGTATTATGCCAAATTTCAGTACCGGTACTATTAACTGCCCAAGCATTGTCCCAATAAGCTGTATACAAATAGCCATTATCGCCAATAGCTACATGGCCTGTGTAGGTTTTTACATTCGTATTAGTCCAAGCAGTTGAGCCATCAGTTTTATTAACTGCAATCAATTTATTATTACCAACGATATAAACATAGGTATTATCGTAAGCTGGCGGGTGCAAACCTAAATCAAAGCCTTCTGTTACATAATCTGCAGATGTCCATTTAACGGTTCCGTTAGAATTAAAAGCTCTGACACGAATCTTGTTTGTTGTCACAACTACATCCGTATAGATAGTCCCATCGATATCGATGTTTGGATAAACCATCGTGTAGACGCCGCTGCTATTCGACCAATTTAAATTTCCATTGCCATCTAGAGAATAAAACTTGTCAGCACCAAAGTATATATTTCCGTTATCGTCAACGGCTACGGATCCCCTCATTTGTGAGCCAAGCGAATAACTCCATTTGACAGATCCGTCACTGGGATTGATAGCATAAAGCTTGGGACTGGAAGTATTTCTGGTTCCTACATAAATTGTCCCGTCTGTAGCTAAAGCGGGATATGAGTCGCTATCTCCATCGGCTGCGCTACCGAACGAATGAACCCATTTTACTGTTCGGTAGACATTAGATCCAGAATATTGATTTCTTCCTTGAAGTTTGCCACCACCATTGTAAGCTGGCCAAGGTGTGTTGGCTAAACCGGTAGCATTGGTTGAAGATGAATATATAAGATTAAGAATCCCTAAAATAAATAAAAATAATAAACTTTTTTTCACCTTTATTTCATGTTATCCCAGATTGCTAGTACAAGCAACCATATTTGCCGATCTTAAATCTGGAGGCCCGGGCCGGAATTGAACCGGCGGTGAGAGTTTTGCAGACTCTAGCCTTACCACTTGGCGACCGGGCCTTATCAAATGAATTGTACCTTATTCATGATCCTTCCGTATAGAATCCTCCAGAAAAGAATGTACCGTCATTCCGCGACTATTGAAATGAGGTACCATACCTTGCAACTACTCAATATCGATACGAATGTCATTCCGAAGAAACGTATAGTGACTGAGGAATCCCTTTGTATTTATATTCATGTCACAGAAAAAAGGGATTTCTCACTTCGTTCGAAATGACATCAATCATGGATCCTTCACATCCATTCCGCCTGCCTGCCAATAAGGCAGAGATGACGTCAGGTGTTGTCGTATTTATCTCGATGCCACGGATTCTCACTTCCGCCCACAACTTTTCACTATATAATAGGTATAATTATGATTACACCTTTTTCCGCTTTTATTTACGATGCCGATAAAATCCCAAGCATCACTTACCAAAACCAACGCGAGGGCGAGAATGTAAAGCTTTTTTTACGTCAACATATTTTTACCAATTTCCGCTGGTTGATTCCCGTGTTAATTCTTTTAGCGATTCCCATGATATTTATTTGGCGGTATCAATCACTCGAACATTTGCTCACAATATTTCCGGTACTTGCCGATTTCGGAATTCAAATAATCACCGCAATTATTATTATCTATTGTTTGGCAATCATTTTCTATGGATTAATCGGATTCTATTTTTGGTACTTTAATATTTTGATGGTCACGGACAAACGGATTGTTGATCTTACCTATAAACCACCATTAAGCTGGCAAATTGCAGAAACGCAACTCGATGAAATCCAAGATGTCCGCTATACCCAAGGTGGCATTTGGGGTGTCCTATTAAACTACGGTAATATTTATGTCCAGACCGCGGGAACTAACCAAAACATTATGATTGATAAAGTTCCAAACCCACAACGAGTACATGATTTAATTATCCAAATGATGTCATGAATATTGATCAAACATTTACCGACCTACTCAACAACCCTTACCTATTGGTAGCATTTAAATATGGGCTTTTGGTGGTACTAAGCTTCGCAATCGGCTTAATTACTTTATATGCTTTTTTAGTCGTCCGCAAAATTCAAATCCTTAATACCATTATCAAAACCCCCTTTGGTTTAATGTTGACTATCATCGCAACCTTGTTTTTAAGCTTATGCATTGGTACACTCGTGTTTATAATAATATGGACCAATCAGTAACTTATACTTATCGACGAATTGATGCGGGTACAAGTGCGAACCCGTCAATGATTGAAGATGTTTTGTATTTGGAACCAATGGATGGTCATGAACGAGCCCACCGTGGTAACTTACTGATTGTCGCCCAATTTAATAATCCCTCCACCGCCGAAATTGATTTAACTAAATTAAAAGAAACGGTGTTTAATTTAGTTTGCGATTGCTACTATGAACACGACGAAATTGGCAGTCCCTTGGAAGCGCTTGAAGAGTCAATCAATAAAGGCATTGCCCACGCAGGGAACTTAAGTCAAGAAAAAGTTCAGGCAAAGCTTGGTGGACTAAGTCTTTGGGGAACAACCCTTTCGTATGTGAATCTGCACTTATTAACAATTGGCATGCGCCGTAATCATGAGTACTTTGAGCTCGATGCCCCATCGACTGGAGTTGAAGAAATTAAAAACGACGACTTGATAATCGCCATTTCTCCAACTTTTCAAGAATCTATTTTCAAATTTTTTTTACGGGACAAAGCTGAGGTTGAAAATAAAATCTTTGGTGACGAACTCAAAAGCTATATGGGGTCCCTTAACTTGGATGAAAAAATACCCATGGTTATCGGATTTAATTATTGTACGATTAAACCGGTCCCTGGAGATGAAGAGATTATTGAAATCGAATACGTTGAAGACAAGAAAAAAACCCCCTCGGTTCCAAATCCAATGTTTATAAAATTTAAAAACCTGATAAACAGCATTTTGACTAAACTTACTTTTCGGCGACCGAATATTACGATTTATTTAAAAAAACCAACGGTTAATTCCCGGCAAAAAAAATTATTATTTTTATTCGCATTGGTGGGGGTATTGGGTGTAAGTGTTTACGGAACACTATATTTTAAAACCAAACAGAATAATACCTTATTGGTAAACACCTCACTTGAAAGTGCACAAACCAATTTAGCCAAAGCCCAAGATTTAGCTCGTTTAAATCCCATTGAATCACTCGCCTTGGTTGATGTTTCACTTAAAGAAATTGGTGCGGTTAAAGGTGCTCGCCAAATAAACTTAGAAAAAATTACAGAACTAGAAAACCAAGCAGAAACGATTACTCAGCTGATTTATCAGCGCACTCCGGTGGTTGTCACCGAAGCGCAATTAACTACGGATCAAAGCAAATTAATTGTGGCAATCAACGAAATGGGACTAGTTGATAATTCAAACACTTTACTCGTAGAAAAAGATTCTCCATGGCAAACTCCGGTTAGCGTAAATACATATCACAATAATCTCTATGTCTTAGATCGTAGCGCAAATGCGATCTGGAAATACATTTTTAATGGCGGCGGATATAACGGACCATCTGCCTATCTCACTGAACCGACCAACCTCAGCGAAAGCCTTGACCTAGCCATTGATGGCTCAATTTATGTTTTAAGCACTCAAGCCGTAACTAAATACACCCTAGGTAAAAAAGACACATATGCGTTAAAAGGTGTATATCCGGTAATCGAATCCACTTCTCGGATCGCAACCTTTCCGGAAGGAAAAAATATTTACATTTCAAACAAGCAAGGTATTAGTGTATTTGATAAAAATGGGAATTATGTTAAAACCCTAGTGGGCACATTTACTGATTCCGTGCAAAGACTCTACAGCCTTGATACCGACAAAACCCTTATCTTCCAGGCGGATAATCGCTGGTGGCAAATTAGCCTTTTGCAATAGTCACCCCACCAACAAATACATTCGGATATTTTTGTTTGATTGTTTTGGCACATTCCTGTAAGGTACTCCCTGAAGTTGTAACATCATCGACTAAAATTACTTTTGACTTATCCGTAATATCTAAATCATTTTCGACCACGCAATATCCGCCTGAAATATTTTTACGTCGACTCGCAACATCTGTAAGTAAACTTTGCGGAGCCGTGTCTTTGGTTTTTATTAATAATTCGATCATTTTTCCATTGTGAATATTTTTAATTAGTTCTTTGGTAATAATTTGCGCCTGATTGTAGCCGCGCGTATTTAGACGATGCGGATGCAGTGGTACTGGGACAACAATGCTATTTTGCCAAAACATATAATCGTCAGGATCTAAACTTAAATTAATTATTCTAGCTAAGATCGTATTTATTGCCTTTAAGTATGGCGGAAATTTTAATTTTTGAATCAGACTCACGACCGGTCCTCGATACCAGCACAAACTTATCAACTGATCCAAATATGTGCGTTTATCACACCCGTGATTTGCATATCCACCGCTCGAAACCTTCTTACAAGCTGGACAGAACTGGTATTTCAAAAAATCAATTTGATTAAAACAGTCATCACAAAGCAGTTTTCCCCAACGGCCACAATACACACAATTACTTGGGAAAAATAACTCGGACACTAATTTTGTAAGCGTTTTCAAGCTGACCATGCGTACACGATATTTGCTACAATACCCATATGATACTCTATGCAACAAATGCAAAAGCGAATTTTGATTACGAAATTACGGATAAATACGAAGCTGGACTTAAGTTAAATGGAGCTGAGGTAAAATCGGTACGAGGAAAACACTTGCAAATTAAGGATGGATTTGTTAAGTTTAACGCCCAGAATCGACTAATTTTACTAAATTGTTATATCGCGCCTTATGAATTTGCAATTCAGGATGGTTACGATCCTTACCAACCGCGGTTACTTTTACTGCATGAGTCTGAATTACTTGAGATAAAAACGAAAACTACAAGTTCTCACTTGACAATTGTGCCACTAAAGGTGTATAATTCCCCTTCAGGGAGAATTAAAGTCGAAATTGGAATCGGCAAGGGCAAGAAGCAGTTTGAGAAGCGCCGAATTCTAAGAGAAAAAGAGATTAAACGCACAATCGACCGAACCTTGAAAACATATAAATAATCATGGGGATGAGTAGCATCGACATTAGTTTACACTACAATCGGCAAGTCGAGGCAGGTTTCAACCTCGTTAAATAAGCAAACCAAATATAAATGCTAATTATCAGCAATCAACCCCAGCGTATGCATACGCTAACGCAATTGCGTAAGCTAAATCATACTCTAGGCATCGGACTTTTCTTCCGCTTTACGAGAAATACTTCGGTGTAATAAATGTGAAGCACTTGCACATTAAACGATTTTTATCGTACTTATTAAGCTTGTGTATCTGATTGTACTTGTTAAATTTTTGCACGCGGGTGCGACTCCCGCCATCTCCACCACGCTTACGTAAGTTAACTACTCACAAAAGCGATCTTGACTAAACCCACTCAATAAGACACATCGATCGTGTTTTAACGAGTGGGTTTTGTCGTATTATAGATATATACTTTTTTATGAAAATATTTTTCCGATCCAAATACCTATTCTTTTTAATGTTTGGAACCTGTTTCTCCGGAATATTATTTATTACTCCTATTACGAAACTTTTTGAGTTGACCAATGATTCATACGTTGGACCACACCACTTATTATTACCGGATTATTCCAAGTTCGCCCTTTATACTTCGCTTATTCTAGCAATTGCAGTTTTATATTATTTTATTGTCTCAACCCAAACAATATATAAAAACAATTCTATTTTTATTATTTTCGTGACTGCAATTATTATTCTTAGTCTTGGCTTGTACCCACCAATTTATGATCCGATCTATTACTTCTCTGCCAGTTATGCCTGGGTTTATCAAGAAATTAATGTTTTCACGTCTTTAGTTGCTTACTATTCGAACAACCCATTCCCGTTTATTAACATACCCATGATTCACAATTATGCTTATGGACCTTTTTGGCTAATAATAAGTGGATTAATCACACTTATTTCAAAAAACAGCTTTTGGGTTTTCCTTTTTATTTTGCGGGTAATCACAACAGCTATCCTTGCTTTAATTGTTATTCTGGTAAAGAGAATGCAACCCGCATTAAGTAATCGATCTTTGATTTTATTTATTTTTCTAAATCCGATCATTTTATTATTTGGGATTCCCAGCGGTAGTATGGAAATACTACTTACACTTCTCGTGATTCTTGCAATATTATTAATTAAAGATAACCACCTCGCCCTGGCTTGTATTATTTTACCAATTTCAATTCTTATTAAAATTTCGATTTTACCAATTGTTCTCCTCTTATATGGTTGGCTTATTACAAAACTAATCAAACAGATTTCACCGATTAAACAAATCATTTTAATGGCGACACCTATTGTTGTCTACATCTTTATCGTCACAAATATTTTTGGTGTCAATACAAATTATTTTCAAGGAATTAGTGAATTTCTTGATCTAGAAAAAACTCACGGAATGACAATCGCCAATGTATTTTCTTATGCAATTTCTCAGTTGTTTTCCTTTCCGAACGCTCATTATTTAATTCGCTTAGGAATAAACAATCTTTTAATTTTTATTTATGGCTTAATATTCTTGCTTCTTCTAATCCGAACAACATTTCATCGCCACTCCGATCATGAAAATAATATCGTTCGTCGAATTTGGTTAATTATGTGGATCGGTCTTGCTTTAACTGGCATTGTCATTAAACCATGGTATGCTATCCCCCCCACGATTATTTCGCTTCTACTTCCCCGTCAATATCAGCAAATTAGTCTAATTAATATTTTTTTAATTATTATTGCGGATTTGTTTTCGAGCATATTTTTATTGTTTCCCAACCTAAGCAACTTCGCGCTCTTGTTGATGATTTTGGTAGCCTTATTTTCCGCCGTGATACCAACCATACTTAGTCTGCTTGTATTCCGTGAAATTAATACTGCGAACTTGAACTCAAACATCTCCAGTGCAATTAAAAAAATTATTCCGATCATCAGGTGAACTATTGGGGAATAATACACAAAGAATAATATGTTGAATCCATGAGAACCCTGGGGCATAGTTCTTTTTTAACATTATCAATATCATCTTTTGGAATCAATGCATAAGGGCCTTGTTGCGCGCTACCAATGACAAGGTATTTTGGGAAATGATTATCTTTAGCCAGTGGCCACATCTTACGATCGGTTTGTGATAGTAATTCACCCACAAAAAACCCGCGTTCAAAATATAAGTTTTCATTTTTGGGCAAAGAATTAATTATATCGATAAATTCAGATTGTTCGGTTTGGGGAATAATCGGCATCGGCAATTGCCGGACCCAATTGACGTTAAAATCTTCGCCATAACGATTTATAATTGTGTTTATATTCCACGTTAATTCTTTATAATTACCTGTCAGTAATAATCCTGGGATAAATAGTCCGATTAAAAATAATCCAGAATATTTAACCTGCGAGATGACCACCGACAATATTATCAAAAGAATGAATACCCCTGGCCACAAATGGCGAAACCAACCCGTGGTATTTAAAAACACAAACCAACTACAGTAACCAAGCATCAATGTAACTAACAACACAAACACCTTCTTTTGCATATCCGAAAACCTCGGAAATATCTTAAATACTAAAAATAATATTGGGATTAGTAAAACTACTAAGACATTTACCCCACGGAAAGAATCAATTTTATTTATTAATTCACTGGTTGACGGGAATAGGGTTGAACGGTATACCCCACTACCCATGTTCATAAATACATCGATGATTGCTTCAGAGTTTTTAATCCAAGCACTTAATTCTCCAATTTGATATAAAACAACAAATCGATAAAGCTCAAAAACAATAAACGGTAAAAAAACTCCGGCAAATAAAAGTATCAACTTTTGTAACAATAAACCCTTTCCCTTTTTCCTTAGTTCCAACGCCACATATGTTAGAACAATGATTACCCCAATGAAATACAACATTTTGGTTTCAAAACTTAATCCCAACAGCAACCCCGCAATCATCAGTTCGCGACGCTTAATGGTTTCAATTTCTCTTGAAAATATTTTTAGTATTAAAAGCAACCCCAATAGTAAATACATCATTCCTAAAGGTTCTGAGTAAGCTTGAAATGCCAAGGGAATCGATAATCGTGGATTAATTAAAAGCATCAACTCAAATAACACCACCCCCTTGATGGTTGTTAGAATTAAGATTAATTTCAATATAACCAATACAAGAACTACATACACAATAAACGGGAAAATCGTACGTGAAAACTGATTTACGCCAAGAATTTTAAAGATTATTGCCTGCGGGATGATAAAGCCTGGCCCAACGGTAACACCCGATGGGAATAATTCATAACCTTCTTTTGTCTGCACCATTGGCCGATCATGGATTGAGGTGGTTATCGTTTCATTACTAATTGCGGTATTTAGTCTGCTACCGTAAATTCCTTCCTCTGCTAACAACTGCGCAACCCCATAATACCAACCACTATCGTTCGTATCACCAACCTCAACAAAACCAACAATCGTCAACCGAGTAAAAAATATCAAAAATAATCCCACGGCAATCCATTCAATTATTTTTAGGTTTTTAATCCGTTTAATCATTAATCTTTATTAATAAACCCATTATCACACGTATTTTCAAAGCAAGTTACAATAAAGTGATGTCGTTACTAATATCAATTGTGATTCCCGTATTTAACGAAAGTCAGCGAATTAATCAAACCATCGAGACACTGAACCAATATCTTCAAACATTTCCCCATCAACACGAGGTCGTTTTTGTTGATGATGGTAGTACCGATAATATTAAACCCGTAATTGAAAATTTGATTCCTCAATTTAATTATCAGATTATTTCCTATCCTATAAATCACGGTAAAGGCTATGCGGTAAAACAAGGATTTCTTGCCGCCCAAGGCGATTACATTTTAATGTGTGATGCAGACATGTCAACGCCAATAACCCACTTAGATGAATTTATTCAAAAAGCACTTGAGGGAAATGACGTGGTGATTGGGTCTAGAAAGAAAAAAGGTGCTCATGTAATTAAACATCAGGCTTTTTTACGCGAAAAACTTGGCCAAGGATTTACGTTTCTTTCGAATGTATTAATCGCTCCAGGAATCTCTGACTTTACATGCGGATTTAAACTATTTTCCCAAAAGGTAGGTAAACATATTTTCAGTAAACAGCTGATTGAGCGGTGGGGTTTTGATACGGAAATATTATTTTTAACTCGGAAATATAACTACAAAATAGCTGAATTGCCGGTAAGTTGGATTAATGATACCGAGACAAAAGTTAATCTGAAAAAAGACATTGGTCGTTCTCTTTATGAATTGTTTAAAATATTGCGTTATTATTACCAACACAAATATTCATGAAAAGATTTCTTAAAATACTCAATCCACTTATTGCCAATATTTCAGCTCAGGGATTATTAACTGCACTTCCTTTTGCATTAATAATTGTCTCCCTTTTTTGTATCCAACAAATATTCCCGATTTCACTATTGAATGATCTTAAAATCTGGGGGGATCAAACACATCTAATTGTTGATTTTCCAGCTGTTTTCTTGTTTTATTTATCACTATTCACTTTTATCACTGGATCATATCTTTTGATTGTTAAAAATAATTTTCAACTCACTAACGCACCCCTTGTATTAATCTTGATTCTCATTTTTACAATAGGTGTATTTAGCTATCCGATTGTTTATGACACAGTTTATTTTTTTATCGGTAATTATATTTCCAGTAGATTACATATAAATCCATATCTTGGTACAAACCAATTTGTAAACGACTGGAACTTACCATTTATTCAAATTCCCATTCCGCACAACTATCCATATGGTCCGATTTGGTTTATATTTACACAAGCTCTATTCACCATTTCTCGGGATAATTTAATAATATATAACCTCTTGATTAAATTATTAATATTTTGTGTAATTTATTATGCCTTAACAAAAGTTGATTCACAGCTCAGGTCGAAATTATTTACATATATTATTCTCAATCCTCTGGTATTATTTTTTGTTGTTTTCAGTAATCACATTGAAGTATTACTTGCGCTCTTTTTTATTTTGACAATTATGTTCGTTAAAAAAAGACTATTCGTCCAAAGCCTCGCCTTGACTATATTCACAATACTAATCAAACCATCTTCGTCAATATTATTATTACTCGTTATACCTAAGTATCTTCTCAATATTAAAATATTGCCCAAAAACACCCCCCTAATACGCAACGTAGTAATAATTGCGATTTCGTTGTCCATGTATCTGCTTTGTAATGTTTTGCTGATGTTAATGATTCCCGGCCTTTATGAATTTATTACAAATGAATCTCTCGTATCTGGCCTCAATGGATTTATTGCATTTTTATTTCTTTGGGTTTCTGGGGATTTCCTGGGAATTAATCCATATATATTCTTTAAAGTAATATTATTAATGATCCTAATTATTCTATTTGTTTATAGTTTACTTAATTATGTAAAGAACAAATGGACTGGCTTTAAAACACTATTTTATTTATCAATATTTAACATATATTTACTTGGTATCGCTGTTAGACCATGGTATTTAATTATTCCACTTATCTTATCCGTTTTTGTAAATCATAAGGTTTTCCTCAAGTCTACTTATGCAACAATATTGACGATGCTTGGTTTTATTTCATACACTGTCGGATTTTACTTCACCGGGAATGCAGGTGAACATCAACTTACTTACATAATATCTTCTTTAATCTTTTATATATTACCCCTGGGGTTATTTGCATCCGAAATGTTTTTCAGCAATAGAGAATCCGACCTGCCCGATTCAACAACTTTAGATATTTCCAATAAACAACTTAATCGATAAACCTGTTTTAATCAAACAGCTGTAATCTCTTCCACTTTTACGTAGAAATAGCTCAGAGTCTGATTTCGAATATACTCCAATTTTAGTTAAGGTTTCGCGGTCGTTTTTTCAAATCACACATATTTAATAGTTGTTTATAATATTTATATATAAAGATCACACCTAAAAATGCCATACTCGCATAAACCACTCCAGCAAATACATCAATAAAATAATGATCCCCGGAATAAATTACAAAAAACCAAACAAGAGCTGGATATATTAACAACGGGAGCCCTCTTCTTCCATAAAAATATACTGTGAATAAAGCAATCAAAAACGGGTATGCTGAATGCAGTGATGGGAATGCTGCAACTGGATTTGCACCTGCCTGAAAATATAGTGAAAATTCTTTTGGAATTGTAAAAAAATGCTGAAAATTCATTGATTTGTAAACTTCGTTTTGGATCAGATGTACCTTCTCCAATGACCCCCAAGTCGAAGCTAGCCAAGGAGGGGTCGCCGGAAAAACATAATATGTGATTACCCCCGCAATACTCAATAAAATCAAGCTTACCGCAAACAACCGAAACTTAACTTTTGATTTCATCCAGAGCAAATATGCAAAAATTTGTGGCATCACAAAATGTAATGTATAGATAAACACTAAAGCAATATCAAACCACTGAACATATCCATGCCAAAATAATTTCTGTAAATATACTGTCGGGATAAACCCAAACAGTTGCACTTCCCACTGAATCAATTCATACGTATGGGTCCTAGTCACCATATCTGGCACCAACCCACGAACATATTCATACGCAAATAAAATTAACAATAATGGTGCCCAATTTTTTACGAATTGCCCCAATTTACCCGTTAATGAAGCAATTACT
>CAZZFC010000002.1:0-16288 GCA_964653325.1 uncultured Candidatus Saccharibacteria bacterium
AATAGTCCATCACTTTTTGTCCAGTGACATGATCAAGTGAAGCGGTAGGTTCATCAACAAAAATAATTTCCGGATGATTAATTAAAGCCCTGGCAATTGCAACCCGTTGACGTTGGCCACCAGAAAGCTGATACGGTTTACGGTTTTCAAGATTGGTTAATCCCAGACGATGAATGACGGTTGTTAAATAACCAGGATCGGTTTGACTAGTTGCACCGACATTAATGTTTTGCAGAGTATTTAAGTAATTGATTAAAAAGTGTTGTTGAAAAACAAATCCCATTTTAGTTCGTCGAAGGTTATTTAATTCATGTGAATTTTTTGGATAAAGTTGACTTTGATAGTATATTTCTCCATGAGTGGTTTTTTTAATACCGGATAAAAGATATAAAAGTGAAGTTTTACCAGATCCTGATGGCCCTAGGATTCCAAATAATCCTGTTGTAGGTAGTTCAAGATCAACATGATCTACCGCATGGATTTTAGTGTGTGCATCCTGATAGGTGAGGGTTAGATCATGTGCAGTGATTAGATTCATTGTGATGGATATATTACATATTATAGTGCACGTACAAAGAATTCCCAATCAGGGGGTGGAGGATTGGTTACTCATACAAAGCCGTGATATGATAAGCTCGTAAATTATGGAGCACGTATCAATTGCCGCGGAAAAGATATTTGAAATTGCAGGTTTCCCAATCACTAATTCATTATTAACCTCTGTCATTGTCATTATTTTATTAATTGTATTGGGTGTAATTGTTGGTAGTAAGGCTAAATATATCCCATCTAAAATCCAAATCTTTTTTGAAATGATGATTGATGGGATTTGGGGCTTAGCTAAAGGAGTTTCCCCACATTTTGCTCATGAGTTTTTTCCTTTAACGATGACTTTGTTTTTATTCATTTTATTTTCAAACTGGATTGGGTTACTACCAGGTTTTAGTGCGTTGGGAATTAAACACGTGATTGATGGCAAAGAAATTCTAACTCCGGTTTTTAGAGCCGGAACTGCAGATTTAAACACCACAATTGCACTGGCAATTATTTCAATGGTAATGGTGCAATATTATGGGATTAAACATGTTGGCTTAAAGCTTCATTTAGGTAAGTTTTTTAACTTTAAAAATCCGGTTGATGCATTTGTCGGAATTCTTGAGCTTGTAAGTGAATTTAGTAAAATTATTTCATTTGCGTTTCGATTGTTTGGTAATATTTTCGCAGGTGAAATATTACTCGTGGTGATTACATCTTTAATACCGTTACTTTTGCCACTGCCTTTTTTAGGACTAGAAATATTTGTGGGATTCATTCAGGCGGTGGTGTTTTCAGTTTTAACAATGGTGTTTATTAGTTCAGCATTGGAGGTACATCACTCTTAAAAAGTGCATGGTATACTCATCGGAGTATAACGCTTTCTTACTGATTGAATATTTTATTGAAAAATCAGTAAGAAAAGGTATACAATAAAATCGAAATATTTTAAGGAGGTGTTAACACATTAAATGGATGCAGGATTATTAAAACAATTAGCCGGAGCACTCGCGATTGGACTTGGAGCACTCGGACCAGGAATTGGTTTAGGACTGATTGGTAAGGCAGCCATGGAAGCGATCGGTCGAAACCCAGAAGCTACTGATAAAGTCCAAACAAACATGATTCTAATTGCCGCGTTTACCGAGGCGGTAGCAATTTACGCACTCGTGATCGCATTAATTATTATATTCGTCAGTTAATTACATGGAAGCATTGGGAATTAATGTAAAAATTATTTTAGTGCAAATCGCGAATTTCGCGATTTTACTTTTTATTTTGAAACGGTTTTTGTACAAACCGATTTTAAACATGTTGGAAAGGCGTCAAAAAGATGCGGAAGATGCATTAGTATTAAAAAGTACGCTCGAGAAAAAAGTCGCTGAAACAGAGCAAGAACGGCAGCAAGTATTACAAAACACCAAGTCTGAAACCGATCAAATTATGAGTGAGGCGCGGCAAAAAGGTGAGCGTATGGCAATTCAGGTCGAACAATCCGCAAAAGAAAAAGCGGATCATATGCTCGCTAAAGCGACGGAGGAAGCACAAAACAAAGAAGGTGAATTAAGAGCCGAGCTAAAAAATGAAGTTGCATCGGTAGCGATATCAGTTGCCGAACAGGTATTACAAACAAGTTTGGATGAAAAAAGTAAACATGCGATTACTCAGGAGTCGGTGAGGAGGTTTGTGCAAGATGCCAAGTAGAGGGACAGAGTTAGCGGATCAGTTAATTACATACGCAATTAACCAAAAGGATTACAAACTGCTTGGTTATATTCAGGAACGAATCAGTACGATTTTGAATGATACAACAGCGACTGTCAAAACAGCGGTACTATTGTCTAATAGTGATCAACAAGAACTGACCACTTCAATCAAAAATCGATTTCCTGAAGCATCGGGAGTGAGGTTTGAGATGGATGCAGGTTTAATTGGGGGTATCGAGGTGATGTATAAAGATTATCGATATGATGGGTCGGTCAAGGGAACGTTAAGTCAACTGAAGGGAAGTATTTTATAATTATGAATAACAATGTTTTGGAAAATTTAGAGAATCAAATTAAAAATTTTACTGGCGAACAAACAATTACCAATATTGGTAAAGTCATTAGCGTTAAAGATGGGGTGATTGTATTAAGTGGTTTATCTCAAGCGACAATGGCAGAGCGAATCGTTTGTAAAGATAAAAGCATGTCCGCAATGATTTTAAATTTAACCGAACATGAAGTGGGGGCAATAGTTTTGGGGGATTACACCAAAGTCAACGAGGGGGATGTGTTTGAAACTACTAGTCAAATTATGTCGATAGCGGCGAGTGAATCTTTATTGGGTCGGGTGGTAAATGCTTTAGCGGAACCAATCGATGGTAAAGGAGAAATTACTGGCAAGGGAGAATTAATGCCAGTTGAGAAAATTGCGTATGGGGTGATGGCACGGCAAGGTGTAGATACGCCAATTCAAACTGGCGTAATTGCGATTGATGCGATGATTCCAATTGGACGTGGACAGCGAGAACTAATTATCGGTGATCGCGGAACCGGTAAAACTGCACTGGCCATTGATACAATTATTAATCAAAAAAATGAAGCAAATCCAGTGATATGTATTTATGTTTCGATTGGGCAAAAACAATCTCGGACAGCTCAAATGATCGAAAAATTAAATGAATTTGGAGCAATGGATTATACGGTTATTGTAGATGCGCCGGCTTCAGATTCGGTGGCCATGCAATATTTAGCGCCATATAGTGCAACTGCAATTGGTGAATATTTTTTAAAACAAGGTAAAGATGTGTTAATTATTTATGATGATCTCACTAAGCATGCTTGGGCATATCGTCAAATTTCCTTAATCTTAAATCGTCCGCCTGGACGTGAAGCTTACCCCGGAGACATTTTTTATCTACATTCACGTTTGCTTGAACGATCCTGTCGGCTTAATAGTGTACTTGGTGGTGGGTCAATTACGTCACTACCAATTGTCGAAACGCAGTTTAGTGACGTGAGTGCCTATATACCAACTAATATTATTTCGATTACGGATGGGCAAATTTATTTAGAAACCGATTTGTTCAATGCAGGAATTCGACCAGCGATTGATCCGGGAATTTCGGTTTCTCGAGTTGGAGGTAAAGCCCAAATTAAAGCAATGAAAAAAGTGGCCGGACAATTACGGCTCGATCTAGCCCAATTTAAAGAACTTGAAGCATTTGCGCAATTTGGCAGTGGTGACCTTGACGAGCGAACCAGAAGCCGAATTGAACGGGGACGACGGATTCGCGAAATCTTAAAACAACCCCAATATCAACCGATTCCAGTAAATGCTCAGATTGGACTTTTATATGCGGTGAACAATGGTTATTTAGACAAGATGTCAATCGAACAAATACCTGATTTCAAAGAGAAATTTATCATGTACTCTCAAACCATTAAAGAATTGGATCCTCAAGCCGCCTGTGAAGATTTTTTCAAAACCTATGAAATTAAAGAAGTGGTGAGTGGAGAGAAAAAGGATCAGTGGGATGAGTAAATTACGCCAAATAAAACGCCGCATTAAATCCGTCGATAATATTGCCAAAGTTACCAAAGCAATGCAATTAGTGGCGGCATCGAGAATGCGCCGGGCACAAGAGAATGCTCTTTTAGGAAAGAAATATGCGTTTAAAATTAAGCAATTGATGATTGGTTTAAGTCAAAAAGCGGGCAAAGATTTAGATCCACTCGTAAATCCTTATTATTCTCCCGACTATCAAAAAGTATATCTATTAGTTTTTTCTCCCCAACGCGGATTAGCTGGGTCACTGCCTGGTAATTTATCGCGTTTTATTTTGAAATTGATCCTAAAAATTAAGACTGAAGAACAAAAGGAAGTCGAAGTGATTACGATTGGTAAAAAAGTGCGGGATCAATTAGTTCGTCGAGGAATTAAAATTATTGCTGATTTTTCCGATATTCCAGAGCGACCAACGACTGTCGATGTTCGGCCAATATTAAAGTTTATTGAGGAAAATTATTTAAACCATCGAGTGGGTCAAGTACTCATGGTTTTCCCGGATTTTATTAGTGTTTTAAATCAAAAACCAACGGCGAAAGTATTACTTCCGTTAAACATTGATGAGGTTAAAAAGTATGATGAAACATTTGAGATACAAGCCAGTTCCGATTCAGCCGAATTTGTTTATGAACCTAATCAAAAGCGGATTTTTAGCGAATTGATTCCAGCTTATTTGGAAACGCAAATTTATCAAGCTCGTCTTGAAACAATCGCATCTGAATATTGTGCCCGAATGGTCGCAATGAAAAATGCGACGAGTAATGCCAGTGATGTTAAGGATTATTTGACGCTTGAGTATAATAAATCCAGACAATCTCAAATTACAAAAGAATTAGCCGAGATTAGTGCGGGGAGATTAGGGCAATAAAATGACAGAAACAAACGGAATTATTAAACAAATTTTAGGTAATATTGTAGATGTACGATTTGATGAGTCGAATATTCCATCCGTGTATGATGCTTTAATCGTTAAAGAGTCTGAACTTGTATTGGAAGTAGAACAACAATTGGGATATGGTGTCGTTCGTTGTATTGCGCTTGGTACTACAGATGGATTAAAAAGAGGAACTGAAGTAATTAACACAAAAGAACCAGTCAAAGTTCCGGTGGGTGATGCCACGTTAGGTCGGGTGTTAAACGTGCTGGGCAAACCGGTTGATAACATGGGTGAAGTAAAGGCTGCCGAATATCGATCAATTCATCGACCCGCCCCAAAATTAATTGATCAAGAAGTAACTCCAGAGGTTTTTGAAACTGGGATTAAAGTTATTGATTTAGTCTCGCCTTTTCTTAAGGGTGGTAAAATTGGGGTATTTGGTGGAGCAGGGGTGGGAAAAACTGTAGTGATTATGGAGCTCATCCGTAACATTGCCACTGTTCACTCGGGTAATTCAGTATTTGCTGGGGTAGGAGAACGGACACGTGAAGGAAATGATCTTATCGCCGAAACTACCGAGTCGGGCGTGATCAAATCGACCTCTTTAGTATTTGGACAAATGAATGAACCTCCAGGTGTCCGTTTACGTGTAGCATTAACTGGTCTTACCATTGCTGAATATTTCCGTGATCAAGGTCAGGATGTACTTTTATTTATTGACAATATCTTCCGATTTACCCAAGCTGGGTCTGAAGTATCCGCTTTACTTGGACGCGTTCCTTCGGCAGTTGGATATCAACCTACCTTAGCCAAGGAGATGGGAGATTTACAGGAACGAATCACTTCTACAAAGACTGGTTCAATTACTTCATTACAAGCAATTTACGTGCCCGCCGACGATTACACTGATCCAGCACCTGTAACCACATTTTCGCACTTAGACTCAACCATTAGTTTATCTCGTACGGTGGCGGAGCAAGGATTGTATCCAGCAGTTGATCCATTAGCGTCAAACTCCCGAGCACTTGATCCGGCAATTGTGGGTAAAGATCATTATCAAACCGCCCGCAAAGTACAAGAAGTGTTGCAGCGTTACAAAGACTTGCAAGATATTATTGCAATTTTGGGGGTAGATGAATTATCTGAAGAAGATAAATTAGTTGTAAGTCGAGCTCGTAAAATTCAACGTTTCTTAAGTCAACCAATGTTTGTGGCAGAACAATTCACCGGTCGAGTTGGTAAATATGTCAAACTTCCCGAAACAGTAAGAGGGTTTTCCGAGATTTTAGCGGGGAATCTTGATGATGTCGCCGAAGATAATTTTTACATGAAAGGAACGATTGAGGAAGTTACTCAAGAGCCTAAGGCTTAAGTCATGCTAACAATTACCGTCACGACAATTGAACGTGAGGTCGCCAAGATAACGGATGCGACCCAAATTACTCTACCAACCATTGAAGGGGAAATTACCATCTTACCAAATCACATACCGTTAATGTCTGTTTTAGGCTTGGGTGAAGTGGTGATAAAAAAATCGGATGGGTCTGTTCAGAATTTATTTGTGGATGGTGGCATAATTCAGGTCAATGGAAGTAGTATTGAGCTACTAGCCAATATGGCGGAACGCGCGGAAGATATTGATGCGGCAAAAGTGGAAGAAGCCAAACGTCGTGCCGAAAAATTACTGCAGGAAAAACCAATTGATATTGATATTGCTCAAGTCGAAGCTTCGCTTCAACGTGAATTAATTCGCTTAAACGTAACAAAAAAATTAGGGAAACTTTCTCCACAAAGTTAGGAGGTCCCTCGCCGATGAAGGCGAGAGACCAGTTTTGTGAGTGATTCTATTAAGTGAGTTCGATAGTCCCTCCTGGTTCAGTCATCAGGGCCTTGGCAGAGCCAACATCTTCAATAACGTACCTGATCCGGAAACGACCACCCGCAATTTGGCGTAGCCAGGTTTGGAATGTACCGATCGCTCGGCGTTGTGAGCGGGCAGTTTTCATACCTTTTTCCAGATACAAGTATGCACAGAAGTAGTGTAGGTGAATTGTCAGTGTCCCACTTTGAATTTGCTTAAGAGCTGTAAGCAACTCTTGTCGATATTCAAAATAGTACAGCAATATGCTGCCGGGGACATTGACGTGAGCATCTTGCGTGAATTCATCCACGCAGCCAATTGACCGTTCAGCGACCAATTTGGCAAGTAGCTCAATGCGACCAGATCGCGCTTGTTGCAACTTGGGTGCTAGTTTCTTGCGGAGTATTTCTGTTGGCGACTGGGGTGTCATTGGTAGAATCTCCTAAAGTGCAATGTTTGTTTATCGATGTATTGATAGACCGAGTGATTTTACTGTAAGTTGAGAAAATAATCCTGACAGGAAATATAAGGGAGCAGTTAAGGATTTACCGATACAAAAGTTCCGTCAAGCTTTAAGTAAAAAAGATTGATGGTTAAATCGGGATATTTGGTGTGAATTTGTTGATAGGCCTTATGTAGTTCGTCAACATGTTTTTCGGGGGTACTTTCCGCGCCATAGGCGCCACACTCTTCATGGTGGATAATATCCACTTCAGAAATATGGTGAAGTCGCACCGAAATATCAATTTGATTTAATACAATAGGAAGATCTTTGGTAACACCAGCAAATCCAACCAAATCAAACGTCTTATCCGCTAAATTAATATCCGTCCAATTACGGATATATTTTTGAAAACGAAAATCAATACAACAAATAACAATGGCATCACAAGTGTGAAGTGACATAACGTTGGGTATTATACAACTAACTTGAAAATTTATCTTGATGCTTTGTACATTGGTTGAGTTCGAATGTTGTCAACCACAAAATCGCGAAGTGTAATTTGTTCTTGGGCAACCTGGTTATGGTTTATATGAATTGCTGCATATATCACAGGATCGGGTGTTCCATCTTGTATGATCCGTTGACGAATACCCTCAACATAATTTTTAAAATGCAACGCTGGGTTCGAATCAAAACCAAAAAAATCGGTAAAAGAACTAGTTTGTGAATATATCTTTAAAGGTTTACCATCCGCGGAATAGGCGTGAATATAAACATAAGATTCAATAGATTTTGGTCTAGGGTAATGCATCAATTCCCAAACAAAGTTATTAAAGTCAGTTTCATTTAGTCCGATTTGAGATCGTAAAATATCATGAACCGAGTCGATCCTTCCCTCAAATGCCACGCTAAATGCTGCCAATGCTTCGGTAACGACGCTATTTGCCCTTGCTGGGAATTGCTCTAGGTCTTGCCTCAATCTAGTGGAAATATTGGTGAAATCACCATGTTGTAACTCCCTTGCCATTAATGCGGTTTCAAATAACATCGCAGGATCTACATCGGAACTTCGATCAGGCGGAAAAGCTCTAATTTTTGTATCCCGAACTGCCTTTTGAGCAATTCCAAAATTACCCTTAATAGAAGGACCGTTAAACCAGGCACGCTCCCCATCAATACTGGATAAAAGTGAAGCTAGGCCTAATTTTCCCAGAGGATTAAATCCTCTCGTAAGGACCATCCGTCTTACGTGATAATTTGATATATCGGAAATAGTAGCAAGATGTTTCTCGGTGGTTTCCATTGTGCGTGGTAAGTGGGTAGCTAAAACTGTATCTTCATACAAAATGAGTGCATTTGCATATTCGCGAGCTGATATTGTATCGTCAGGAATTTCGATTGGATTGGAACTGACAGTGTCTGAAAATGGTTGTTCGCCCCGAATACCAAGGGCAATATACTTATAATTTTCTTTCTCGTCAAAATCTCTACCCGCTTGTATTTGCGCTGCTCGTGTAGCTAAAACCCGGGTAATTGCACCTGGGTCATTCGCGAGAATATCCATTGGGATTTCGAGATCTTCATCGATTAATTTCTCAATAAGGAGTTTTTCACTTAACTCATCAAGAATTGTTTGAAATTGCTTTCCAATTACCTCAGTAAACCTTGGGAATTGTTCAAGGAATAATCGGATAATCTGATCAGCTACTTCCGCAATCTGGAGCAAGAAACTTGAGAATTTCATATCCGGTGTTTTATGTAATTGATGTAATGCTTTAATTACATCCGGGTTTAATTCGCAATAAATGTCAAAAATTGTAAATTCCAAGATACTTCTTTGTAGATGTAACCAGTGCCGAGGTTCGACCCCATTTGTTAGAATATCTATTGTAGCTGCATGCTCAGTCACTCTGTTTAAGAAAGGTCTTAGTTGAGTACTCCCTTGCATAATATTTGTAAATTCAGGATTACCAAGGTGGTTTAAAAAATCACCTGTGTCTACATTTTCAAACAAGTGAATGTTGGTAACTTCGTATGGGGGATGAGAACCACTCTGGACAACTTCTTCAGTAAAACTATATCGAAAGTGGTGTTGAGGATCTGCTTCAATATGAACATAACGGCGATCAAAATTACCAGTGGGGTTTTCGGCAAAAAAGTGATGGGGTAATACAAGCTGGTTATCGGTTGGTGGTGATTCTAAAAAGTATTCGTGCATTAAAAGTAACGATGAGAGTGAGTGTTTTTCCCTTGCGGTTGGGATTGATTCGGGTCCTTGTTCTTGTTGACTTTCGCCCACTTGCTTTCGTCGTGGATTGGGGAGCTGGGGCCTTCGTTTGTTTGATGGCATTAATCAATTGTATAATTCATGTTTAGAATATGCCAATAAAATCAATCCCAAAACCAGCTAACTGTACGAAAGTTAGTCAAGAAGTTGTCAAAAAGCTTCTAAAACAAGCGGAAATAGGTGAGCCATCGGTAGTTGTAACTATGGCGTCAAATGGTTTAAGTCAGCCCTATCAGGATTTTACTAATAAAGTTAAACAAAAAAAACTACAATATAAGATCATTGGCTTGGAAATTATTCAAGAATCCCATAAGACTGAGTTGTTAAAATTAATTGACCAAACAAAAGAACCGTTAATTGTATCGATAATGTTAGGGACCTGTCAGGACGAAAGAGAATTCCTAGAAAAATTGAATGAGATCCGTTTAAAACGGGAAAATAATTTTGTAACTTATATTTTCAGTAATATCATTGAAATTTATTCTGCCTGGAAAGTCAAAATGAAAATCATTGATCGATCACTGAATATTTTACCTTTGCGAAGTATAGAGGATCAGGTGCGGATTTATCAACATTACGAAGAATTATATGACTGGAAATTCCATAATCAAGCCGAGAAGGATTTGATGTTTCAACATTCCTGTGGACATGTGGGTTTAACCAAAACGTTATTCATTCTAGCTCGTGAACGGGGCAAATATAATTATCAATACGATGAATTATTACAAAACGAAAGTGTTCAGTCACGTTTGTATGAAGTCTGGAATGATCTTCCAAAAGAAAAACAAGATGAGATTCTTAAATATGATATAGCTAAGAGCACGGACTTGCTTTGGACTAAATTTGATTTTGTACTTAATGGTGAGATAATCTTTCCGTTATTTTTTGATTTTATCCATAGAATAATTAACACAAACAATTCAAATGAATTAAATATTGATATAAATCTAAGGCAATTATTAACTCCGGTTGAAATTTCGTTATTCTCTTTATTCAAAGAAAAACAGGGTGAAGTTATTTTGCGTGAGGATATTGCCAGTGTGCTATGGGGGGAGCAAGCGTTTGAAAATTATTCAGATTGGGCAATTGATCAGGTAATCCACCGATTACGTACAAAACTAAAAAAAGCTAAGTCAGTCTATAAAATCATTACCAAAAAAGGTCAGGGATTTATCCTAAAATAATTGTCAGAATTCTGTCAGAATCATATCAAGCTATTACAGTGGGATATTTCTACAATTGGCCTCATGAAATCTAAGCAAGTATTTATTATTAGTGAACGAATAACTTTACTTAACTTAATGCATGATTTGCATTGTGAGGTAATGAGTTATTTAAAAGATAACGATAAATCACCGCAATGGTTAGTTTTTGCCAAACAAACTAGCCATGGGTTTGTGATGCTTGATAACAAGGATTTGCAGTGGCAAGCGTTAGAAAAAATTGCCCATCAAGTTGGGTTAAAACACCCCTCATTCCATAAAGGAACGGTAGTTGATTATTTATCAATTTTAGTAAATACCAAAGTTACTGATGTTGCAAAAGATCATCAGTTGAAACCAATCAAAAAATTATTGGTAATTGAAAAAAAATATCTGCAGTCACAACTGATTGAAGTAGTTCATCAGAATACCCATATTCCTTGGCACCATTGGATGATTAAAATTTGCGATTTAAAAAATGGATTTTTGGTAAAAGACTTAACCAGTGGAAATAATATTGAGGTAATAAAAAAGGATTGTGGTGATAATCGCATTTATTATTTATTACCTCAGTTAATTTAATAATTAAATATTCTTAAATCATTGATTTTCCGGTACACTATATTTTAGGAGGTGATGATGATGGAATTATTTAATGACTCAACTGATAAGCAAGAAACCGATCCCCAAAAAGTATCTGCGAATGAACTTAAGCGAATCGCTAACATGATGGAGCGAATCGTGAATGCAGTTGAACGGATTAAAGACGATGTCGAGAAGATACAAAGAGAGATGCGGAAGTAAATAGGGGTATATATACAATCTTATATATCGTATGCTATAATCAAATTCAATGGTACAAACGAAAGATCAAAAAGATCCCAAAGGTGAAGTAATTAACCTTGCTATGGAGCAAATTGAGCGTCAGTTCGGTAAAGGTGCAATTATGCGATTAGGTCAAGCCAGTATTGCCGAAGGTATTAAGGTTATTCCAACCGGTTCAGTTGCGCTGGATTTGGCTTTGGGGGTTGGTGGAGTTCCTAGGGGACGAATTATTGAGATTTTTGGACCCGAATCTAGTGGAAAGACAACTTTAGCGATCCATATTTTAGCTAATGCTCAAAAACAAGGTGGAATTGCGGTATTTATTGATGCGGAACATGCTTTTGATCCGGTGTACGCTAACAGTATTGGGGTAGATTTGGATAATTTACTAATGTCTCAACCTGATACGGGTGAGCAGGCACTAGAAATTGCCGAAACCTTAGTTCGTTCGGGCGGTGTTGAACTGATTGTGATTGATTCAGTTGCAGCTCTTGTCCCACAAGCCGAAATCGAAGGTGAGATGGGAGATTCGCATATGGGTTTGCAAGCCAGGCTGATGAGTCAAGCATTACGTAAATTAACTGGCGCGATTAGTAAGTCCCAGTGTACGGTTATTTTTATTAATCAGTTACGTATGAAAATTGGAGTGATGTTTGGTAATCCCGAAACTACAACAGGTGGTCAGGCACTAAAATTCTATTCAAGTGTACGTATGGATATTCGTCGGATTGGTTCAATTAAAGAAGGTGATAAAGAATTAGGAAATCGTGTTCGGGTTAAGGTAGTAAAAAATAAACTTGCTCCACCATTTAAAGTAGCCGAATTTGATATCATGTTTGGTGCGGGAATCAGTTGGGAAGGAAGTTTGTTAGATGTTGGTGCGGAATTAAATGTGATTAATAAATCGGGCGCATGGTTTAGTTATGCGGGTGAAAAAATTGGTCAGGGACGAGAAGCCGCTCGAATATACCTTAAAGAACATAACGATATTGCCAAGAAGATTGAAAAAGAAATTTTAGCCAAGATGAAAGAAGGCGACGCACCATTAGTGTTAGGAACTGAAGAAGAAGAAAAGATAGAATCTCCCGAATCCGAAGAAGCGTAAGTTATTTAAATTCCTAATTTGACAATTAATTATTAAATGGTTATAGTATTGGCTATGCGTCAGCTGAATTTACTACAAACTACTCAAACGACACGAACCACCTCTTGTTAGGTGGGGAGTTGTCTGTTTAGAAATCCATCTTATTTATAAATAGAAACCTCCCTATCAAGAAGGTGTTTTTTATTCCACACTCACAAAAGGAGAAAAACATGGCAACCGTACTTTGTCCAACGAAACAGGACCTACAGGATATTGTGTATCAACTTGGGGTTCTCGAAGCGGCATTAGGTTCAACCGGTTCAACCCTGATACCCTGGGTGAAGAGTTTGCAACCTGGGGATATTGTTGGATCAGAAGAATTAACAGGAACTGAAACTAATGCGATTGTTGAGAAATATCGCATGGCAGCTAAGCTAGCAGGAGTGAGTGTCCGATTCCGAGGAACTGGCCCGGCTCGATACAAGGGCTATAAAGGAGCTTGCTAAAGATAAACGGGGATTGTAATTGATATTTTGTTACAATCCCCAGATCATTGGAATTCTTAGTAATCTGAACTAAAATAAACGTATGCCAATAATTACGGCGATAACACCGCAAGTAAAAAACCCAGATTTTTATAATTTATTTGTAGATGGTAAATTTGTTTGTGGTGTAACCATAACGATAATTGGTAATTACAAACTAAAGGTAAGTAAAGAAATTACTGAGCCAGAAATTGATGAAATTATTAAAGAATCGGAGATTGGGAAATTATACAATCGTGCGTTAAGGTTTTTAGCCGTACGTCCACGTTCAGAGTCAGAAATTGATCAGTATGTTCGGAAAACTTTAGGGAAGAAAAAGGAACCAGTCGAAAATCTAACTGAGACAATTGAGGTAATTATCAATCGACTGAAAAAATACAATTACGTGAATGATTCCGATTTTACAAAATGGTGGATCGAAAATCGAACTAACGCAAAAAAACCAAGTGGTAAAAGAAAGATTGTGAGTGAACTTTATAAAAAGGGAATCGCAAAGGAAACGATTGAAAATGTGTGGCAATCACTTAATGTCGATAATGCAACTTTGATTAATCAACTTTTGCCAAAATTGAAGGCTAAATACGATATTAAAAATTCGAACGAAAAAGCTAAACTAATCCGTGTACTAATGTCACGCGGTTTTGGTTGGGACGAGATTCGATCTGTGCTACAATAGGCCTGCTATGAGCGATAAAACTAAACTTGATCAACTTTTAGAACAATTTAATTCTGACTCCACGACCGCTAAAGAACTAAAAGCCGCGGCGCGTGAATTAGTATTAGAAGCGAAAACCGAAGCACTGACCGCAAAGCAACAAGTCGAGTCCAAACTCGAGGAAGTTATCGAAAAGGAATCACAACTAAATAATGTCCGTGATCGATTAGAAAACCGAATTAAGGAATTAACGGAGTTATTTGCTAAAGAGACAATTGCATTAGAAAAAATCACAACTTTAACTGCCAAAGAGGCCGAACAAAAACTTTTGGATGTTTTAGATCAACAACTTGCATCCGAATATGCTCAGCGAATCAAAGATAAAGAAGATGTGATAAAAGCGGAAAGCGATCGTCGGGCGCGGGCAATTTTAATTACTGCCATGCAACGAGTAGGAACGGAAAATGTTGGGGAATTTACTACCTATACGATTGATTTACCGGATGAAGATGTTAAGGGACGAATCATTGGTAAAGAAGGACGTAATATAAAAGCGTTTGAAGAAGCCTCTGGAGTTAGTGTTGAGATTGGAGAACCAGGTGAACCAACCGTCACAGTATCTAGCTTTGATCCGGTTCGTCGCGAAATTGCCAAACGCGCAATGGAACAGTTAGTTGCCGATGGACGTATCCAACCGTCACGAATTGAAGAAGCCGTAAAGATAAGTAAAGATGAAGTTGATAAAGTGATTCGGGAATCTGGCGAAGATTTATTATTCCGCGCGGGTGTAACTGGTTTTCCACAAGAAATTATTGATTTATTGGGTCGACTTAAATTCCGAAGCTCATATGGACAGAATATGATTGAGCATACTTTGGAAGTAAGTAAAATCGGAAGTGCTGTGGCAATCGAACTAGGGGCGGATGTGAATATTGTGAAAAAAGCGTGTTTACTTCATGATATTGGTAAAGCAATCACCGCGGAAACTGATAAAGGTCATGCGGAGGCGGGTGCGGAAATCTGTCGGAGATATGGTATTTCAGAAGAAATTGTTACCGCGTTTGAGTCACATCACACCGAAAAATTCACTTCGGTTGAGGCAATTATTATGTACTTAGCAGATGCCATTTCGGGAGCGCGGCCTGGGGCGCGGAAGGAAGATTATGAGGCTTATGTGAATCGGATAAAAATACTAGAAGAAATTGCTGATTCGTTTACCGGAGTTGAAAAGAGTTTTGCCTTAGCGGCTGGAAAAGAGGTGCGGGTGATTGTTAACCCCGCCGAAATTAGTGATGCGGAAATGTTTAAATTAGCTCATGATATTGCCTATTCGATTCATGAAAAAATTAAAGATTACCCAGCACCGATTAAAGTGAATGTCGTTCGGGAAACCCGCGCGAGTGCATTGGCTAAACCAACAAAATAATGGTTAAGTCTTTAAAGATTTTATTTATTGGTGATATTGTTGCGAGACCTGGTCGACGTTGTGTGCAATCGATTCTTCCTAAACTGAAAGAAAAAAAGAAAATTGATTTGGTAATTGGTAATGTTGAAAATTTATCTGGCGGTAAAGGAATCACCCGTGAAACAATTTATGAAATGATTGAAGCAGGGGTGGATGTGTTTACTAGTGGTAATCATGTATTTTTCGGCGGAGAATACGAAGAATTATTAAATGATTTAAGCTTGCAAATCATTCGGCCAATTAATTATTTAGGAGAAGTTCCAGGACGAGGTAAAATTGAAATTACTAAAAATAAAAGTAAATTTGTAATTATTAATCTAGAAGGAACAAGGGGAATGGAAATCCCAGTAGAAAATCCTTTTATTACAATTGACAAAACGCTACGGCAAATCGAGAATGATTCAATTGTATTATTAGACTTTCATGCTGATTCAACAAGCGAGAAACGGGCAATGGGGTTTTATGTGGATGGGAGAATTGCAGCATATTTCGGTACTCATACACACGTACCTACCGCAGATTTACAGGTTTTATCAAGAGGAACTTTTTATATTTCGGATGTGGGAATGACTGGAAATCACAATTCAGTATTAGGAGTAAAAAAAGAAATTATTATTGATCGTTTTATTAAACCTTTTCCCCAACGATTTGAATGGCAATATGATGGTGAAAAAGTTTTTAATTCAGTATGTGTGGAAATTAAAAACCAACAGGTTACCAAATATCAAAGATGTGATTTCGTAATACCTTGACACTAAGCCGTGAAGATGATAATCTCGCAATAGTGTTGGCGAATTAACCCTATATACAGGGTTAAATAGTCATACAAGTTGAAGGGAGGTGATTGACGATGAACAAAATGCAAGTAATCGAAGAATTAGCATCACGCGCAGAATTAACCAAACGCGCCGCTGAAGACGCACTCAACACCCTTTTAGATATCGTTTCAGAGCAAT
>CAZZFC010000003.1:0-7587 GCA_964653325.1 uncultured Candidatus Saccharibacteria bacterium
AAAGGTGGTAAATATAAAACCCCAATGGCCATCCCCAAAATCACCAAAGTAACGGTAAATATGGGTTTGGGAGGGGTTAAAGAAAATAAAGGTGAATTTGAGGAATTGGTTAAACAACTAACTCAAATTACCGCACAAAAACCAGTGATTACCAAGTCACGTAAATCAATTGCTAGTTTCAATGTACGAGAAGGTATGAACGTTGGTGCAAAGGTAACCTTACGTGGTAAGAGGATGTATAATTTCTTAGAAAAAATCTTTAATTATGTGATGCCGCGTACCAGAGATTTTCGAGGCTTACCTCTGCGAGGTTTTGATGGTCGGGGTAATTACACATTTGGTTTGGAAGATCAGATGGTGTTTTTAGAAATTGATCCGAATAAAATTAAACGGCGTCAGGGAATGCAGATATGCATAACCACAACCGCTAAAACGGATGAAGAAGCGAAAGAGTTATTAGTTAATTTAGGGTTACCGCTTGAAAAGGAAGAAGGAGTAAAATAAAATGCCTAGAACATCTTGGATCATACGAAACGATAAAAAGAAAAAAGCCGGCAAGCGGATTCAAGTCCGCAATCGTTGTTGGCGGTGTGGCCGCCCGCGTGGATATATCCGCGTGTTTGGATTGTGCCGGATTTGTTTTAGAGAAAAAGCGAACTTGGGTGAATTACCAGGTATTACGAAAGCGAGTTGGTAGAAAATATGATTAACGAACCAATTGCCGATTTATTAACACGAATACGAAATGGCTATATGGCTTCTTTGTTAGAGGTAAATATGCCCTATTCTACTTTGAAAGAAGCGATCTTAAAGGTGTTGGCACAATTTGAGTTTATTGATTCATATGAGGTAAGTGGCGAAAAGGTTAAAAAAGAAATTAAAGTTGTACTTGCCTACAATGAGCTTGGAAAACCAAAGATTACGCATATTCAAAAAGTTAGCAAACCCAGTTTGCGAAAATACACCAAGTCAAGTGAAATTGGTTATGTCCGGGGTGGATTTGGGATTGCGATTATTTCCACTAGCAAAGGGATTATGGCCGAACAAGAGGCAAGAAAACTTAAAATTGGTGGCGAAGTAATAGCGGAGGTATGGTAAAACTATGTCAAAAATTGGTAAAAAAACAATTGAAGTTGCAAAGGATACAAACGTAAAATACGAAAACCGTGAAATCGTAGTAAAAGGTCCCTTGGGTGAATTGAAATATCAAATTCCAACCGAATTATCGGTTGAGGTTGGTGATAAGGTAATTAATGTGAAACCAGTTTCAACCAATTCCCAAACGCCAGCGTTATGGGGTTTGTGGCGATCGATTATTGCCAATGCGGTTACCGGAGTATCCAAGGGATACGAGAGACAGCTTGAATTATCGGGAGTTGGCTATCGAGTTCAACCTAAAGGTAATGGGGTTGAATTGGAAGTTGGTTATTCGCACAAAGTAAACTATGATGCACCAGAAGGAATCAAGATTAGTGTGGACAAAGGTGTAATTTTGATTAAAGGGATTGATAAACAATTAGTCGGTCAAGTTACGGCTAAAATTCGTGCGATTCGCAAACCCGAGCCCTATAAGGGAAAAGGAATTCGCTACGTGGGTGAAGTAATTAAATTAAAGCCAGGTAAAGCGGCAAAAACTGGCGCCGCCGCATAAAATATATGAACAAAAAACACTTAAAAGCAAGTCGAGTTAAACGTCATTTACGTATCCGTGGTAAAGTAACGGGGACGGTCACCAAGCCCAGGCTGTGTGTGTTTCGCTCAATTAACCATATGTATGGTAGTTTAATTGATGATGAAAATAGTAAAACGCTGCTGACAGTTTCAAGTTCATCGGTAGCTGCTAAAGAAGAATTTAAAGCTAAACACGGGATGGAAATTGCCTATACGATTGGTGAACAGTTAGCCCAAAAAGCAATTGCGGCTAACTACAAAGAAGTGGTATTTGATCGTGCGGGTTATCGTTATCATGGTCGAGTTGAAGCTTTGGCCGAAGGAGCAAGAAAAGGAGGATTAGTTTTCTAAAATGGAAGAACAAATATCACCGATTAGTGAAGAACGATCCGAATTTAAAGAAATTGTGGTGGAAATTAAACGTACGGCGAAAAAGACTAAAGGTGGCGATCGATTATCATTTAGTTGCTTGGCTGTAGTTGGCAATAAAGCCGGTATGGTTGGATCTGGACTTGGTAAAGCCCCATCAGTTCGAGATGCGGTGAAAAAAGCGATTCGGAAAGCGAAACGCCAAATGATTAGTTTCCCGATTCGGGGAAGAGCGAAAACGATTCCCCACGAAGTTCGGGTATATAAAGATGGGTGTGAAATCTTATTAATGCCGGCACCGGAAGGAACTGGAATTAGAGCTGGGGGAGCTATGCGTTCAGTATTAGAGGCTGGCGGAATTGCCAATATTGTGGCTCGCCGCATCGGATCGAGAAATAAACAAGGGAATGTGAATGCGGTTTTGATTGCATTGCAAGAATTAAAAGAGCTAGATAAAAGAGTATATAAAATGAAGGATCGCAAATAATATGGACGGACTACATAACCTACCAAAAACAGTTGATAAAAGTAAAAAGCGCGTGGGTCGTGGTATGCGATCAGGTAAGGGTAAAACTTCAGGTAAGGGTCGAGATGGTCAAAAATCACGCGACAAAATAAGGGTAGGATTTGAAGGTGGACAGATGCGACTTATCCAGCGCCTTCGCATTTTACGTGGTCATAACAATCTAGGAGCCCATTCGTTTATTATGGGTGTAAATCTTGTTCAACTTGAAACATTTTTTAATGATGGTGATACGGTAAGTATGGAAACTTTGGCCGCAAAAGGTTTGGTTAAAAAAGCAGTAGATGGCGTGAAAATTTTAAGTATTGGTAAACTAACCAAAAAATTAAAATTTTCTCCCGAAATCAAATTTTCTGAACCCGCTAAGAAAAAATTAGTGTAAGAATTAATAAAATATCAGTTTTTTATTATTGTCATTCCGAAGAAGTAAAGCGACTGAGAAATCCCCTGTTATTTATCAAGTGTGCTTTCTCTAACCCCTCGAACATAGATCCCCGACCGTAAGGTCGTGGGTTTTTTATGTTATATTGTTCAAGTGTAGTTGTCCGTAAGAAAATATTTCCAAATATTTAATAATTTATTATTGTATGTGTCATCTCGAACATACGTGAGAGATCCTTTTATATTTTGTTTTTTCGACGCATAAGCGATTTCTCACCACTTACTTTGTTCGGGATTCGAAATGACAGAATACATAGATCCAGAAGCCAGTTCGGGATGACGGAACTAACCACATGATGGTGATACAAGGAATTATTTGTTAGAATCATTCCATTATGTCCATAATTCAAAATCTGATTGAAATATTTTTACACCTGGATGAACATTTAGCCGAATTTGTAAATTCATATGGGACGATTACTTATGCAATATTATTTCTAATTATTTTTGCGGAAACTGGGTTTGTAATCACACCATTTTTACCAGGTGATTCACTGCTATTTGCGGCTGGAGCAATTGCGGCAATCGGGGATCTGAACATCTTTTTCATTTTAGCGATTTTAATGGTAGCGGCAATTTTAGGGGATACCGCCAATTATTGGATTGGTCATTTTTTCGGCCAAAAGATTGTTGATAGTCCGAAGATAAAATTCATTAACCAAAAGCACATTGATCAAACCGAAAAGTTCTTTCAAAAACATGGCGGAAAAACAATTATCTTAGCGCGATTTGTTCCAATTATTCGCACCTTTGCGCCATTTGTGGCCGGAGTAGGGAGAATGAATTATGGCAAATTTTTTAGTTTTAATATTATTGGCGGAATTGCCTGGGTTAGTCTATTTACCTTGGTGGGATATTTTTTTGGTAATATACCATCAGTTAAGCACAACTTTTCACTGGTGATTATTGCGATCTTATTAATTTCGGTTGTTCCGATTGGAATTAAATTTATTAAAAGCAAACGAGGCAAAATTAACTAACTGTGTCATTTCGAACGAAGTGAGAAATCCCTTTTCTTCCCGACAATTAAATACAAAGGGATTCCTCAGTCACTTTGTTTCTTCGGAATGACATTTCAAATCTCGATCGTTTGTGATCAACAACCGATTAACCATTCATAAACCAACACTTGAGTATTCTTACCCTTACATACTATACTTAAATCATGCCCAAGCCTACTCCTGCGATTGATTATAAAGAAGAACTGCAATTCTTAACGGTGAATGACGTGACTCCCGTTGAAGTAAAACGTTTAGTCAATAAGGTGAATGAATTTGAAATCCCGCACGAATTGCATATGAAAGTTGATCGGGAACTGCGGAGCTTAGATCGACAGGTAGGCCAAGTCGGTTACAATGCGGCGTATGATCAAGCGGAACGCTATATTGATTGGATTGTGAATTTACCTTGGGAAAAACGAACGGAAGATAATTTGGATGTAGATAAAGCACGGGAAATTTTAGAAACTACTCACTATGGACTTGATTATGTGAAGGAGCGGATTATGGAATTTATTGCCGTACTCCGATTACAAAAAGCCGCGAAAGATGACGCTGAGCATCAAGCACAAATCAAAGAAACCCATAAAGTAGGAAGCCAGGCATTTCCGGTGATCTTTTTAGTTGGACTTCCCGGTATTGGTAAAACTTCAATTGCGTATACAGTTGCTAAAGCGCTCAATCGCGAATTCATTCGGATTCCGTGTGGGGGTATGGGTAGTGCGCTGCAGTTAAGGGGGGAGTCTCGCATTACGCCTGAAGCCGAACCGGGGCAATTAATTAAAGGATTACGTCGTGTAGGTACCAGGAATCCAGTGATTCTACTGGATGAAATTGATCGTACGGCTGAATCAGCCCGTGCCCAAATCATGGGGGTATTACTCGAGCTGCTTGATCCAGAGCAAAATATTGAGTTTTCCGATTATTTTATAGATTATCCATTTAATCTCTCCGAAGTGATGTTTATGGCTTCGGCGAATAATACCGGCGGAATCAGTAATGCGGTACTTGATCGTATGGAACTAATTAAGATGCCCGGTTATTCAGATGATGAAAAAATCGTTATCGCCCGAGATTATTTACTTCCTCGCCAGCTTCGGATTACGGGAATGCCGATAGATTCGATTACCTTTGATGAGGAAGTGTGGCCAACAATCACTCGACCACTTGGTTATGATGCGGGTATTCGAACCATGGATCGGATCATCAACTCGGTGGTTAGGAAAGCTGCCTTAAGGATGGCGGAAGGGCGGGGAGATAAGTTTACGATTACGATGGATAATATTAAAGAGTTCATGCCGCAATAGCGGAAATAGGATACAATACATACGTTTATGTCAAATAAAGTTACTTATCTTCCCCTGGGTGGCGCGGGTAGTGTTACTCTCAATATGCATGTTTTTGAAACCGATCATGATATCGTGATTTTTGATGCGGGTATTGGATTTCCGGATACAGATCAATTTGGGGTGGATGTAGTGATTCCCGATACAACTTATTTAGAATCAAGGCGCCATAAAATTCGCGGAATTGTGATCAGCCACTCGCATGAAGATCATATTGGCGGATTGCCTTACTTACTTAAAAACTTAGGTAACCCACCAATTTATGCCACTAAACTTGCTCGCGCATTTATTCAGAATAAATTGTCTGAGCACAACATGGTAAGTGGACAAGCTTTAAACGAAATTTTTCCGGAGACAACAATTATTCATTTAGGTGATTTTACAATTACGCCATATCGCGTAAACCATTCGGTGCCGGACGCATTGGGATTGTTTATTCATACACCGGCAGGTAATATTGTGTATTCGCCAGATTTTAAATTTGACTGGACTCCGGTAGATGGAGTGCTGTTTGAAGTTGGGAAACTTTCCAAGTTAATCGAACCGGGCGTGGCAATTTTACTGTCAGATTGTTTAGGCGCCAATCGTGAGGGTTACACCGAAAGTGAACGCATGATCCAGAAGGTATTCGAAGATGCAATTGCTGTAACCAAAGGTCAGGTATTTATTACCACCATGTCTTCTAATATATCTCGAATGCAACAGGCAATTAATGCCTCCTTTAAACACGGTCGGAAAGTGATTCCAGTTGGTAGAAGTATAGATCAAAACATTCAAACAGCGATTAATTTAGGGTATCTTACTATCCCAAATGATATTGTGATTTCTATAGAGGAGTCACGCCGCATTCCACCACACAAAGCTACTTATATTATTGCTGGAAGTTTTGGCCAAAAAGGTTCCGCACTTGACCGATTATCTCGAGGTGAAAATCGCCAAATTCGGATTAAAGAAAATGCCACGGTAATCTTTTCCGCCGATCCGATCCCGGGAGTTTATGATCAAGTGGCGTTAGTGGTGGATAATTTAATTGCGCTGGGTGCAAATGTAATTTATTCAGATATTCAGGATAATGTACACGTTTCTGGCCACGGGAGTCGCGGGGATTTGTCGATGATGGCGGGAATTGTCCGGCCGAAATATTTCATACCAATTGGAGGAGAGATTCGACATCAGCGGGGCTATCGGGATATGGTTACCAATATGGGATTTAAAGAAGAATCAGTGTTTGAACTGGCGGGTGGTCAAGCCGTTAATTTGGTTGATGGCGAAGCAAGTTTGGGAGAAAAAATTGAAATTAAAAGTGTATTCGTGGATGGTGGATTAGTTGGCGATGTGGGTACCACCGTATTAAAAGAACGGATGCAATTAGCATCCGAAGGTGTGATTGTAATTGTAGTCCGAAAAGACAAAGATCAGTTTAATGTGAATGTGGATATTGATAGTCGGGGGTTTGTGTTTAAGTCTGGTAATGACAAGTTAATGCAAGATATATATCGATTTACCAAAAAGATTATTGCCGGTCGAAAAGTCAACGAGTGGAATAAGGCTAAAGAAGAACTTGATAAGAAAATTAGCAACTTTATTTATCAGCAAATTAAACGTAAACCCCTGGTGTTGCCGGTATTAGTGAATGCGTAAGTTTTGATTAATATCCCATAACGCTTGGTTGACATTAATTCTTATTTTGTGTTAATGTTTTATCTATGTCATCATTACAACCAGGTATTCAAGAGCGTCCATTAGAAGAAGGTGCTACTGAATCCAGTCGGGCAACATATCCTTATGGACATTTAGCCGAAGTTAAAACTCCAGTTGCTGTAACGGAATTGGATTTGGGTGTTGAAATTGTAGCTGGATTTTTGGAAGATATTCTACGCGCACAAACTACAGAAGAACTTGATCAAATAGAGTTACGATTTAAATCAGCTGGAACTGATGCGCATACAACGGTTGAACAAGAAATCCAGGTATTACATGCTCTAGTTGTTGAGCGCATTAAATTATATAACCGAGAGTATCAAGGTATAAAGACATTTAAGGAGTATGAAGAATTAGAAGCACGTTTTCGTCGCGATCCTTATAATAGCGAGCTTTATGAACCTACGGCAGCGGCGTGTAACGAAGCTCGTTCAAGGGTGCTAAAAACTCTTGTGGGAGAATACAATCAAGCGTATGCACAAGTAAAGACATTTAAGGAGTATGAAGAATTAGAAGCACGTTTTCGTCGCGATCCTTA
>CAZZFC010000003.1:7687-13774 GCA_964653325.1 uncultured Candidatus Saccharibacteria bacterium
TAATAGCGAGCTTTATGAACCTACGGCAGCGGCATGCAATCGTGCTTTCTCGAGGGTACATCCCGAATAGGATTGGGAGAAAGAATGGTGTGTTTTAGGATTATTAAATTCATAAATACGCTTAATCTTGCTTATAAATTAGTTATTTAATTTAAATCTTAATTACTAAAACCTAAAATTAATTGAATACAACGAAAGGAATCTATGATAACAAAATCTGATTTTTACAAAAATAACGTTGTTTTTCCGAAAATACCAAAATAATCACGATGGGAATTAATTGACTTTGGAACATGCTAGAAAAATCTAACATGCTCCTGCCGACGAGTTCTGCAAGAGTGATTATGTTTGGCAGGTTTGGTTTGAATACTTCGGCCACCAGCCTGCCCGGCAGCTTATGCTGTTGCGAATGCCTTTTCAGCAAGAACCTGAAGAGTTTCAGTTGGGCTACCTGAACAGACGAACGGAGTGCCTTCTTGTTGGTTCACTTAGCTTGAGTCTAATTAGAGTTGATTATATTTCATAGTTAAATCAGACACGATAGAGTAATTGGGGAAAGAACTGTTTAAATTTATTGCTATATGGTAAAATCCTAACTGCTTATGCCTACAATTAATCAAATACTGCGAAAAGGTCGAACTAGTAAAGCTAAAAAAGCGAAAGCAGTTGCCCTTAAAGGTACTTGGCACGCCCGTAAACGCCGCATGACTAAAACCGAAAATCCGCTCAAACGGGGTGTGGTATTACTTGTACGTACGATGACTCCGAAAAAACCTAACTCCGCCTTACGTAAAGTCGCTCGCGTTCGTTTGTCTAACCAAAAAGAAGTTACCGTTTATATTATGGGTGAGGGGCATAATTTACAGGAACACAGTATTGTATTGGTACGTGGCGGTCGAGTTAAAGATTTACCTGGAGTAAAATATCATATTGTACGAGGAACGCTGGATACAGCTGGAGTGCAAGGTCGCCAAAGTTCACGTTCAAAATATGGAGTGAAAAAAGATGTCGCGGAAGCGAGTAAAAATAAAACAAAGGGGGCTAAGTAAACTATGGCACGAGGTGGAGTAGTAACCAAACGCAAGCGAGCGATTGCCGATGAAAAATATAAAGATGAGCGAATTAATCGATTCATTAATTACATTATGCAGTGTGGAAAAAAATCGGTTGCGCAAAAAATTGTATATGGGGCACTCCAAAAAGCTGCCGATACTTTAAAGGAAGAACCAGTTGCCATTTTTGAAAAGGTGATGGCTTCAGTTAAACCCGAAGTTGAGGTTCGTTCGCGCCGAGTTGGTGGTGCATCGTATCAAGTTCCAGTTCCCGTACCACTACGTCGTGGGGAAGCTATGGCGATGAGATGGGTGATTGATGCCGCCCGTGGTCGAAAAGGTAAACCGATGATGGAAAAACTAGCGGAAGAGTTAATTAATGCCTATAACGGTCAAAGTGATGCAATTAAGAAACGCGAAAACGTGCACAAAATGGCCGATGCCAATCGTGCCTTTGCCCACTTTAAGTGGTAAGTGTCTAATTGTCCTCAAGTCCTGATTGTAGTTTACCCAATTCATTGACACAAAAACTAACTCTGCTATAATTTCTGCGTTATGGCGCAAGGTGAAACTAAAGTCGTATCAATCGACAAAATCAGAAATATTGGCATCATCGCTCACATCGATGCTGGTAAAACTACTACAACTGAACGAGTTTTATATTACACCGGACGAACCTACAAAATTGGTGAAGTCCATGAAGGTGCAGCAGTCATGGATTGGATGGTACAAGAACGTGAACGAGGAATCACGATTACCTCAGCCGCCACCACGACTTTTTGGTTAGATCATCGCATAAATATTATCGATACCCCAGGACATTTAGATTTCACCGCCGAAGTTGAAAGGTCACTGCGCGTATTGGACGGTGCGGTTATGGTTTTAGATGCGTCTGAAGGAGTACAAGCCCAAACCGAAAAAGTTTCGCGACAAGCCGATAATTATCATGTTTCCCGAATTTTGTTTGTGAACAAAATGGATAAAGTTGGCGCCGATTTTGATAATACGCTATCCGAAATTCGATCACGACTTGACTTACCTGCGGTCGCTTATAATTTGCCAATTGGGTTCGAAAGCTCATATGTTGGAAACGTCGACTTACTAACCCAAACTGCACATGTTTGGAATGGTGAAGAATTAGGTGCCAAGTTCGATGAAATTCCATTAGATCAATATACCGGTGCAACTGACGAGTTAAAAGAAAAAGTTAAAAAATCCCGTGAAGAATTAGTCGAAAAGATTTGTGAAACAAACGATGGTTTACTTGAGCGTTATTTAAATGGCGAAGAAATTCCACTCGCAGAATTAAAAACGGTTTTAAGAAAAGCGGTGGTCGATTTTAAAATCGTACCAGTTATGGCCGGGACTTCTTTACGTAATAAAGGAGTTCAGCCTCTTTTGGATGCGGTAGTTTGGTATTTGCCTTCTCCTGCGGAGGTTACGCCAGCGATCGGTTTTAAGCCCGGAACTGAAATTGAAGAGACACGAGTACCGGATGTCACCGGTCCTTTTGCGGCTCTTGCTTTTAAAGTTCAAACCGATCCTTACGTGGGTCGTTTAACCTATTTCCGTGTTTATTCAGGTAAAGTCAAAACTGGTGAAACAGTATTGAATTCAAGTAAAGGAGTTAAAGATCGTATGGGACGAATTTTACTCATGCATGCCAATAATCGGGAAGATGTCGATGAATTATCCGCTGGTAACATTGGTGCAGCGGTTGGATTTAAAGATACAGTTACTTCCGAAACAATTTGTGACCCCAATAATCCAATTGTTTTAGATACAATTGTATTTCCTGATCCGGTAATTTCGCTTTCGATTGAGCCTAAAACTAAATCTGACCGAGAAAAACTAGGGGAAGGATTACGTAAACTGCAAGAAGAAGATCCGACATTTAAGCTCAAAACCGACTTGGAAACTGGTCAAGCCTTAATTTCTGGTATGGGTGAATTGCATCTTGATATTATGGTGGATCGGTTGCGCCGTGAATTTGGCGTTGAGTGTAGTGTAGGTCGACCCCAGGTTGCCTATCGTGAAGCCATAAATGCCTCAGCCAAAGATGTGGTTGGACAATATATTCGCCAAAGTGGTGGTCGTGGTCAATATGGACATGTGGTAATTGATATTGAACCACTTGATCGCGGAACTGGACGCGAATTTAAAAATGCGATTAAGGGTGGCGTGATTCCGAATGAATTTATTTCCCCAATTGAAAAGGGTGTTATGGAGACCTTAGATAATGGAGTATTAGCGGGATATCCGGTGCAAGATGTTCGAGTTACACTTCACGATGGGTCGTATCACGAAGTTGACTCCTCGGAAATTGCTTTCAAAATGGCGGGTGCGATTGCCACTCGGGAAGCCGTAAAGCGCGCCAAACCAATTTTATTAGAGCCAATCATGCAGGTGCAAGTAGTTTCTCCAAGTGAATTCATGGGGGATGTGATTGGGGATTTATCTGGTAAAAGAGGTCAGATTCGTGAAACCAAACAACGCGGGAGTGCGATTGAAATCGATGCGTTAGTGCCAATTGCGGAAATGTTTGGTTATGCCACCAGTTTGCGTTCGATGACATCGGGACGCGCGAGCTTTATGATGACACCGAGTCATTATGAAATTGTACCAGGTAATATTACCGAAAAAATAGTTGGAGCAGGTAAACTTGAGGGTTAATTTTACCGATCAAATGGGAAAAAATCATGATATAATGATTCTGATTATTGAGAGGGGGTGAGAAGATATGGCAAAAGAAGTATTTCAAAGAACAAAACCACATATGAACGTAGGAACCATCGGTCACGTTGACCATGGTAAAACTACTTTAACATCGGCAATTACGAAAGTATTAGCCGATAAAGGTACCAGCAAATTTTATGAATTTGCTAGCATTGATAACGCACCTGAAGAAAAGGAACGCGGTATTACAATCAATATTACTCACGTAGAGTATGAAACTCCCAATCGTCACTATGCTCACATTGATGCCCCAGGTCATCGCGATTACATCAAGAACATGATCACAGGAGCCGCTCAAATGGATGGTGCGATTTTAGTGGTGTCGGCAGCGGATGGTCCAATGCCTCAAACCCGGGAACATATCTTACTCGCACGTCAGGTGAACGTACCGAAACTGATTGTTTTCATGAATAAAATGGATATTGCTGATCCAGAACTGGCGGATTTAGTAGAAGTTGAGATTAAGGAATTACTCCAAAAATATCAATATTCTGCCGATACTCCAGTTGTACGCGGTTCAGCTCTAAAGGCATTAGAAGGAGATCCAGAGGCAGTAAAATCAATTGAGAAATTGGTCGAAACCATGGATACATATTTTGAAGTGCCTTTACGTGAAACTGAGAAACCATTTTTAATGTCAGTGGAGGATGTGTTCTCAATTGAAGGACGTGGAACCGTGGTAACTGGTCGTATTGATCGCGGTAAAGTTAAGGTCAATGACGAAGTTGAGTTAGTAGGTATTCATGAAGCGGTACAAAAAACGGTAGTAACCGGAGTCGAAATGTTCCGTAAAGAATTACCTGAAGGTATTGCCGGAGATAACGTGGGGATTTTGATTCGTGGAATTAAGAAAGAGGATGTTGAACGTGGAATGGTATTAGCCAAACCCGGCTCAATCACCCCTCACACTGAATTCACTGGAGAAGTTTATATCTTATCCAAAGATGAAGGTGGACGACATACTCCATTTTTTAGTGGTTACCGACCCCAGTTTTATGTTCGTACAACGGACGTAACTGGAGAAGTGACTTTAAATGAGGGAGTTGAAATGGTCATGCCTGGTGATAACGTCACATTTAACGTGAAGTTAATTCAACCGGTGGCTCTTGAGGAAGGTATGCGCTTTGCAATCCGAGAAGGTGGAAACACCGTCGGAGCAGGTGTGGTTACCAAAGTTGTGAAGTAGTCACAACTGGTCAGTTGCCTAAAATTTAGGCAACTACCAGTTAGGATTACATGAATATGCTAAAATACTAAACAAATATGGCAGGTAGAATACGGGTTCGTTTAAAAAGTTATGATTATAAGGTGCTAGACCAAGCCGCGGAAGAAATTTTAAATTCCGCTCTACAGTCTGGTGCTTCGGTAATGGGACCAGTCCCTTTACCCACATCGATCGAACGCTTTACGGTCAATCAAGCTCCCCATATTGATAAAGACTCCCAAGAAACCTTTGAACGCCGCACTCACAAACGCCTGATTGATATCGTAAACGTAACACCTAAAACTTTAGACTCTTTGTCTAACCTTGATCTTCCTGCTGGTGTGCAGATTGAAGTTAAGATGTAAGAGTTTTCGGATTATAGATGTTAAATAATTTCCCGACTTTTGTCATTTCGAATCCCAAGCGCAAGCGAGTGGTGAGAAATCGCTTTTATATTGGAAATAATTCAGAATACAAAGGGATCTCTCACATTCGTTCGAGATGACACAAGGCTAGTTAATTCTCATATAGATACTTCGGGTTTACCTCAGTATGACGGATTTGAACCCGGAATTGAAATCCCATACTTTTGCATGATGTTTATTATTCTCTGATAATTAATTGTATCTTTTTGGCTTGAGTAATATTGCAGTAAGTTTGAATATGCTCCCGTATATCCCGGATTGATTACAATTGTTTGTTCCCATAATTTAATTGCTTCGTCGATTTTATCTTGTTTGAATTTAGCAAGTCCCAGATTGAATATGGCGTTATCGTAACTTGGGTTATTTTCAAGTTCCATGTTAAATTCAGTTTCTGCCTCAGTATATTTTTCTTGTTTAAGATAAATCACGCCCAGATTATTGTGCGCCATTTCTTCTTTAGGATTTAGTTCCAACGCTTTTTGATATTCTTTTAAAGCTTGGTCATATTGTTTTTCAAAATATAGCATTACCCCATAATTGCGATGAGCCAAAGGTGAGTGGGGAGAAGTAGTCGCCGCATTTTCCCAAAACACTAAACGGTTCTGAAAGTTATTGAGATGGATAAAAGTTGAAATACATAATATTGTCACGATTCCTGTAAGTAACCACT
>CAZZFC010000004.1:0-12961 GCA_964653325.1 uncultured Candidatus Saccharibacteria bacterium
ACACGATCAAAATCATTGTTTCTTTTGTCCTTGGTGGAATTTCACTAATTCTAGGAATTGCAAATTATGATGGCCGAAGTACTGATATGTGGATCAGCACGTTTCTCAAGGTTGCCTATTTACCAACCCAGCGGATGTGGCAAAAGGGAAATATTCCACCTCGCTATCTTCTGCCTAGCTATCACCCCCACCACCAACAAGCCGTTCACCGTAAACGTAGTATGGTTGAACTTTCAGAACTAATTGATATCTGGAAACCTGAACAACAAGAAAGTAGCGATTATTCCGCCACTGAAAAAGAAACCCTTTCACGAATAAAAACAATTCGTGATGAACAAAACAACGATATCTCCAAAACGCTCGGAATACCTAACCCCAATGGACCAAAATAATCCCAGTCAACAACCCAGGAATACTCCAATTATCCCACTCGCACAGGAAATTCCCCAATATCGCCAAGCTAAATTGGCAGGGAAAAGCTTCCTGGGTCCCATTCGGAATGTCGCATCCAAATGGAGCCAAGTCAATACTAATCTACCAATATTATCTGATAATATATCTCCAATGATTAAAGGACAAACAACATTTCCCCCAAATCCAGTTAACTCCCCAATCCCAGTTGCAACCCATACCACTGTTTCCTCAACCACAAACTCCAATAATTTCCCGCCAATCCAACCGGACCAATTATCACAGCGAGGTAATCAATTAATTGAAAAACTCAAATCGAAAGAGCAGGAGCTTGCTTCATTACGAACAAAATCGGCGGGGCAACAACAGTCTCTATCAACTCTCTCCAACCAACAGAAATCGACGGATGCTTTAATCATGAATTTAAAACAACAACTCACCAACATGCAACAGAACAATATTGTCGGAAACGAAGTAGAGGAATTAAAACAAAAAATTACAAATAAAGAAGACGAAACTACGAATATGCGTCATGAAATCGAAAGATTGCAACAGAATCTCGCCGAAAGTGACCGCATCGCCAAACAAATCGAAGTTTATCAAAATCAAATTAAAACGCTGTTGAATCAGCAAAAATTTTTACAAGATGCAATGAGCAAAAGCGAAACCGAACTCGACCAACTAAAAAATCGCTTACAAACTGAAACAAAAGAGAAAGAAACTCGAGAGAGTCAGATCAAAAAACTCGAAAAATTACTCGAAGAAACCGCGCGAAGCTCAACTACAACGGTTCCCCAATCTGTTATTTCCGCTGATTTCAATAAAGCACCAAGTCTTCCCACAATGACAAAAGACCCAAATGCAATTAGCGGAGTTGTTATTGACAAAGCTGGAAAATTTATTGCGGACAGTGTCGTTTTAATTAAAAATATAGCTGGTCAAAATTTACGAGCTCTAAAAACTAATCAACTTGGCCAGTTCGTAGTCACCACCCCACTTCCTAACGGTAAATATTTTATCCAAATCACCAAGCCGGGGCATTCGTTTGACACGGTTGAAATAAATTTAATTGGAATTACGGTTCCTCCAGTACAAATTCAAAGTCATGAGCTTACTACCTAAAACCCAAGACCATTTAGATGTGATTGATGTCAGGGATAATATCCTAATCTTAACAGGCGGACGCTTTCGGCTTGTCATTGAAGCGACAGCCATTAACTTTGATCTATTATCGGAAGAAGAACAAAACGCGACCATTTATGCTTATGCCAACTTAGTCAATTCAATTGATTACCCAATTCAAATACTGATCCGCACCCGCCAGGTTGATATTACTAGTTATATTAAATTTTTAGAAAGCCAAATCCACGAGCAAGTTGCCGGCGCGATGCGCGAACAGTTACAGGATTATATTGATTTTGTGAAACAACTGGTAATGGAAAATACCGTTTTACAAAAAAAGTTCTTTGTTGTTATCCCATATGGAACACTCGAACTTAGGGCTCAAAAATCAAGCCTACCCTTTGGGGGAAGCAATAGCCCCCAAACCAATTATTCAATCCAAGCACTTAAAAAAGCCAAGGTTGAACTCGAACAAAAGATGGAGGAATTAAAATGGCAATTTAATCGATTGGGAATTAAAATTCGTCAGTTAAATACTGAGGAATTAATCCGATTATTCTATGAGGTTTATAATCCCGAAGCCGGCCAAAATATGGGCATGAATCAGGATCTTTATGGTTATACTACTAAAATGGTTGACTCAAGCATTAAACCCCCAACGGCAAAACAATAAATTATGGACAAAATACTAAAGGCCCTAACTTCAATATTTAACAAGAAAAGCCCTATCAAGGCAACAAAACCTCAAGCTCCAGGAACATCACCAAACGCCAACCCCAGCTCACCAATAGCAGATGCCACCAAAGCATTAAAACAAGCTCAGCAATTTGCCAAAGGAATAATTAATATTCAAGATATCATTGCCCCAAGTGGAATCGAGATCGATTTTAACGAAATTCAAATCGGATCAACTTTTTATCGAACCTATTTTATCGCGGGATATCCTCGCGAAGTCGGACCCAATTGGTTATCGCCAATCATTAATTTCTCACACGCGCTTGATATATGCATGTATTACTACCCAATTGATGCACGACTCGTCCTAAATAGTCTCCGTCGTAAAATTACCGAAATGCAAACCGAACTTAATATTGAATACAAAGAAGGTAAAATATTAGATCCGGAAGTACAGTTATCCCTGCAGGACGCGAAAGGTTTACAAGATGAATTAGTTGCCGAACGCGAACGGTTTTTCCAATTTGCGCTATACATCACAATCCCTTCCGAAGACCGCAAAGAATTGATTTTAATTTGTAAGCAAGTTGAAAGCGTTTTAGCCGGAATTATGTTACTCCCTCGAAAAGCCACTCTGCAAATGGAGGACGGATTTAAGTCTACCCTCCCCCAACACAATGACCTCCTAAAGGTTTATCGCAACATGGATACAACCTCAATTGCAACGACCTTCCCATTTACCTCAAGTAGCTTGACTACTGACCGTGGCGTCATGTACGGCATTAATGAACACAACGGTAGTTTAATTATCTTTGACCGGTTTTTGCGAGAAAATGCGAATGCTGTAATCTTTGGGAAATCGGGTTCAGGTAAAAGTTACGCAATTAAACTGGAAGCGGTTCGCTATTTATTACTTGGGGCGGAAATATTGATCATTGACCCAGAAAACGAATTTCGCACCCTTTGTGAAGTGATTGGTGGCGAATACATTACCTATGACTTCAACTCTAATTCTCGAATCAACCCATTTGATCTATCTCAAGTGTATGAAGAAGGGGTTGACCAGCTCGAGCAAAAAATCTTGGTATTAGATTCATTAATGAAAGTCATGCTCGGGGATCTCACGCCAGTGCAACAGGCCATCGTCGACCGCGCTTTACTTGAAGCTTATCGAATGAAAGGCATCACCTCCGATCCTGATACCCAAAAAAAGGAACCACCCCTTTTAGAAGACTTATATAAAGTCTTACTTGGCATGGAAGATTCCGAAGCCAAAACTATCGCTAGTCAACTAGAGCGTTATGTGGTTGGTTCGGCACGAGGATTATTTGACAAACCCACAAACGTTGACATTAAAAACACCTTTAGTGTTTTTGGGATTCGTGATCTGGAAGAGAGCATTCGCCCGATTGGGATGTTTTTGATTTTAGATTATATTTGGACTCGTGTTCGTCGAGATCGCCGGAAAAGACTTCTATACGTAGATGAGGCGTGGATAATGATGAAGCATAAAGATTCTGCCGCCTTCTTACAATCTTTAGCTAAGCGAGCCCGCAAATACTATTTAGGGCTAACCACCATTAGTCAAGATATTGAGGATTTTCTTAACTCCGAAGAGGGAATTGCAATTATGACCAACAGTTCAATTCAAATCTTAATGAAACAATCGGCAACCGCCATCGATAAACTCGCCGCGGTATTTTATTTATCTGAAGGCGAACAAAATCTACTGCTTTCTGCCAACGTTGGTGAAGGTTTGTTTTTTGCTGGTGAAAGCCATGTCGCGATGCAAGTGGTGGCGAGTATGAAAGAGCACCAATTGGTAACAACCAATCCAGCTGAACTGCAAATGATGGAAAAACAAAAAGAAATCGAAGCCGCCGAAGATAAAATCGGACGAATCCAAAGCCAACAATACGATGAATCTCCTTTTGAAACGATAACTGAAAACCCAATTTCTACCCCGGAAGTTGGTAGTGTTACCAATCAAACTTCAACCGAACCTTTAACACCACAAAAAGAAATTGATCAGCTTGCTGACGAAACTGAACATGAAGAAAATCCTACCGGGGGGAATGCCCCCTCTTCCCCTACTTCAACAAATTGATGCGGGAAATCTGCGGGGAATCTGCGGGAATTATTAAGTCATTTTCCGTTGTGGCAATAAAGGTTTGATAATTTTGCGTATGGTCAAAAATATGCTTTCGGTTATTGTTGTCAAGCTCAGATAAAATATCATCTAAAAGTAAAACCGGGGTTGATTTAACAATACTTAACATCTGTGCCTCCCCTAACTTCAAAGCAATAATCCCCATGCGCTGCTCACCTCGAGAACCAAATTTGCCTAAGTTCTTCCATTGATTGGGAAATTTGGTATCAAATCCACTTAAGATGAGATCATCGCGCTGTGGTCCGACTAAGGTAAATCCGATTTCCCGCTCTTTTTCCCGCATTTCCCGCAAGATTTCCTGCAACAATTCCCGCAGGACAACCTCATATTCCCCGAATACCAGAACAACCTCATAAAACGACGAATTCTGGGATTTGGCTTCGATTTCCCGCAACAATTCCCGCAAGATTTCCCGCAAACGACTTGAGGTAATTTGGTATTCTAGTAGTAATTGATTTTCTTTCAACCGGCGATTTAGGTACGTGATCATGATGGCTCGATAATAAAAAATTTTGGCTCCGATTTCCGCAAGCTGTTCTTCAAGCGAATCTAAAACAGTGTTACTTACATTGATTCGAAATGCATGATTGCGTTGACTTAATAGCTGATTGAGCGAATGTAACTGTGAAAGATATGAAACATCCAGTTGTGCAACCAACCGATTGATGAATCGCCGTCGATTACTTGGCGAATTATTTAAAAGTCCTAAATCGCTTGGTTGAAATAAAACAATAGATCTTTGTTCCACAAACTTATTAAAGCCAATTAATTGCCGATTTAAATACATCGATTTTTGTGATTTAGTAATTGAAACTCGATATTCATCTTTTTCCCAAATTCCATCGACTGATGCCATTTCTTCTCCCCAATGAATCGCTTCCGCCAAAGATCGCGTTTTACTTGAGTTGGCCCAAGTATTTAGATAAATTGATTCCAATAGATTACTTTTGCCATAACCATTCGGACCAACGATTAGATTATATTTTGGATTAATCTCACTTAAGTGATAATTAATAAAATTACGGAATCCAACCAACTGGAGAGAACGTAAAATCATAATACTTATCTTACCTCAACATAGGTATTGGTCACCCAACCACTAGCGCCATCCCGTAAAATAATTTGAAACCAACCCCCCTCTTCTTTCACCCAGGCTACTTTTTCACCGACAAAAAGAGTCGTTAATAGTTGGAAGTTAGTCCCCGGACCGGACCGGACATTCAAAAACCCCGTGGGGGTTTCTTTTACAATAAGAACCTTGTCGGTACCTTCAGTCACTCTTAGATTAATAGTTTGGCTAGTTCCAGCAATTACCGCATTTCGCGACACATCAAAAAGCTCAATATCCTGGGTAAAATCACCTGAATAATAGGGCGCTTTCAGGGGAATACTAAAGGTCGCAATTGCACCTGGCAAAACAACTTCTTCATTAAACCTAGCGATTTGGTTAATTGATTTCCACAGGCTTGGATCATAAAACTCGGAAGTAACACTCCCTGGGGTAACAATCAATACCTGATAAAACGTATCTCTTCGCCAAATAAGGGAACTGGTGTTTTGCCACTGCAACTCAATGGTCTTTGTCTCGCCCGCCTTAATCGTCACTAAATCCAAATTGCTTACGAAACGAGCCGAAAGCGTTGGATCTTGTTCAAAATATCGCGTTAACCACTTCAGCGACTTTAACATATTTTCATTAAGTTCAATCCCTTGATCAAAAAACACGAGAACTGGTGCCGATCCGGCCGTAAAAGTTACGTTTTCGAAACCACTGCCACTATAATCATAATCATAAATTCCCAGTCCTTCAAAGATTTCACCCTGCGAATTGATCACATATGCAAATGGAATTCCTGGTAATTTATATTTAACCTTAAAGAAATCATCTAATGAAATCATCGTTTCATTATCAACTTTTGATTTTTGTTGGATTCCCCAAACTTCAATCTTATTCCAAGGAGTGACCACTGGGTCTTTTTCTAAAGTTAGATTACTTCCCCAGGAATAACGTGGGTTAATGATTAGGGTTTCATTTGGATCTAAAGTATAGGATTGAACTCTACTCCCGATATCAACTTTCCCTAAAGTTGCAACTGGGTTAGCCATTAAATTTACATCCAGCCGCATCGTCATATCATCTTTAATATTTAAACTCACCAACGATTCTTCATATCCATCTTTTACAATTCGCAATGGTTGATCCGTAAACTGATCCTTGGTAATTAAAAGGGGGGTTGACCCGAAGGTGGTTTCACCCTGAAAAACATTACTGTTACTTGGGGTAGATGTAATCACGAGTTGAGTTGGTTTACCGAAAATATTTCCTACCACCTCATATCCTATGGAATACCCAGTTGCCATTTTCACGCCATAACTAAAATTGCGAATGATTACCGACTCATAACCTTTAGCGATAAGAATTTGTTCTTTCCAGTTATCACCAATACTAACTAAATGTTGCCCACTTTTTATGGATATATTTTCGAGTGGGGTTTTACCTAATACCGCATCATCAATTAATACAGCCAAATCTTCCGGTTCTGTTCGAATTGTCAGTATTCCATTACCGCTACTGCTTCTTGGGGAATAAGCCACACTTAATACCACAAAGATTAACGTCGCAATTGCGAATAATATTAAAACAATAAATCGGCGTTTCATAAAACTTCTTCGTCCGAAAGACTCATCGGCATCACAATATGTCGATAAGCTTCTTTTTCATTTCCAATAAACACCACTGGCGCATCTTTACCATTACCTAAAATTGTAATTTCTGGCGTAGCAAATGATTCAAGACCTTCAAGTAAGTACCGATGATTAAAACCCAAGGTTAATTCGTCACCCTCAATTGATGCCTCAATCGAGCTTGTTTGACTCCCAACCTCAACACTTTGCGCAGTCAAAACAATCGATTTATCAGATGGTTTAAACGATATTTTAATCGCCTGACCGTCCCGGGAAGCAAAGATTGCCGTACGTCGAATCGTTTGGATTAATTCGGCGAGATTAGTTACGATTTTGGTTGTATGGGTTACAGGAATTACCTTTTGATAATCTGGATATTCTACTTCAAGTAAGCGTGAAATCAATTCTACGTTGCCAATATTAAAAAAGACTTGATTATCGTCACGGCTGAGTTTAATGACAACTTCCCGGACTTTCTCGTCACTTTCTTCCCAAAATGAATCGTTAATTAGTCGATCAACCTCAGTAAGCGCGCTTGCCGGAATAATAAACGAACTATCCACTCCCATGGCGATATCACTGATTGAAAGTCGGAAACTATCCGTAGCCACAATCGTGGTATTCTCGTTTTGGGTATCAAATAAAACTCCCGATAAAATTGGGTGAATATCACTAGTTGTAGCGGCAAATACGACTTGCTTAACTAGTTGATGCAACTGTGTTGCGAGGATGATCATTTGCCCCGATGCCGTATTTATTTTTGGGATCATCGGAAAATCTTCCGAAGGCATCGTAACGAAACGAGCCTCGGTTTGGCTTGATGTCACGGTGATTTGTTTATGACTGACCTCAAGGGTAACTTTTTCATCCGTTAGGGAACCCAAGTATTCGGTAAATTTACGCGCGGGTACAGTAATTTGTCCGGCAATCTCTACTTTGGCTGGAATGGAGAGTCGAATTGATAATTCTAAATTTGAAGATTCAATTAGTAATCCAGTTTCTTCACTCGCGGTAAATGATAAATGACTCAAAATGGGTAAGTTCGTTTTAGAAGAAATGATTTTACTTGCCAGCAAACAACCCTTATATAGTTTGTTCTTTAAAACGATCAGCTTCATACCTGTTTACTTTAACATATTCAATATTTAGTAGCAATTATAGGTGTCTGGACAAGTGGATAAGCAGATTTTATGCACTAAATTTAGCACAAACTGAAAATAGTTGGTTGGGATTATTTGTGAACCATTTGTGAATAACACACACAAAGTCGGCAGTTATCCACAACCGTCAACACAATATTAATATTTATCTACAAAACAGGGCGAGTTATCCACCCGGGGTTAAGGTTGGGTTAAGTCGATGAGCATGTAAATAATTGTTGAGGAAGTAAATGAATGAGAGGATTCCTGATTTAGGAATATAATTCTTGGCGAATCGTGGCTAGCTGGTTTTTAAGCAGGACATTTAAATTAGATTCGATGTCAGATTTTACTCGTTCGCAGCCGTGCATTACAGTAGTATGATCGCGTCCACCTAAAATATTCCCAATTTCTTTTAAGTTCATGCCAAGTTCATTCCGCAGGAGAAACATGGTTAATTGGCGTGGGGTAACAATTTCTTGAGTTCGTTTCTTCCCGCAAAGTTCTTTCATATTGGTATTAAAATGATTGGTTACCAGGTCGAAGATTAATTCTGGGGTAATTTTTCTCCTCACAACAGCTGGTTCGCCACCCGGATTAATGATTGATTTTATAAGGTGTAAGGTTAATGGATCGTTATGCGTTACGGTGTAAGATTTAATTTGTAGCATTAATCCATAGATTTCACGAATATTTTGAATCGCCCGTTCTGCAATATACTGACAAATCGAGTCATTAAGGATTAATCCAAGCTCGTTCGCTCTGGTATAAACGATAGCTAGGCGTGTTTCATAATCGGGGGGACTAATCATGGTCATCAGCCCTCCTTTAAACCGCGAAATCAGTCGATCCGCTACCCCAGAAAGTTGTGATGGTTCACGATCCGAGGCGATTACAATTTGGTTATTCAGTTGATAAAGCTCATTAAAGGTGTGATAAAATTCTTCTTGGCTGCTTTCTTTCCCTGACAAAAATTGAATATCGTCAATTAAAAGAAGTTGGCTGGTACGATATTTGTTTCGAAATGCTTGCATGTCTTTTTTTTGTCGAATATGCATAATCATATCGTTCACAAACTGTTCGGTTGAAGTATAGACTATTTTAAGATCCGGATTTTTTTCCTTAACCGCATTGCCAATGGCATGAAGTAAATGGGTTTTACCCACTCCCGATGGACCATAAATAAAAAGAGGATTATATAATTGACCCGGACTTTCAACAACCGATACCGCGGCGGCGTGAACCACTCGATTACTGATTCCCACAATAAATTTGTCTAAGGTGTAACTAGTGTTTAATTTATAACCACTCGTCTCTTGGTTTGTGATTGATGTAGGTTGCGCATTTGGATTTGAACGAGAATTGTTTTGGGGAGCTTCATCAAAAAGTGGACCAGTCATGGTTTGTTGAATTTTTTGGGGTTTCACAATAAATTCAATCACGATTTTTTGTCCGGTAACTGCTGAGATTATAAGGCGAATTTTTTCGGCATAACGGTTTTCAATGATATTGCGACTATAAGAATCTGGGCAAGCGATGATGATTTTATTTTCTGTGGTTTCGTAAATGTGAGTATTTTTAAACCAAGTGGCAATAACCGCGGGATCTAAATCGATCTCTAATGCCCCAAGGGTTTGCTTCCATAAGTTTCCAACATCAACGCTTAACATATGGTACTGACTATAGTTTAATGTGGATAACTGTCAAGGCACTAATCGAGCTATCAGACAGGCTAAAGCGAACTATAGAAGATTGATAAAGCTACGTGTGGATAATTATGTTTTTCGTAAAACGACAATACCTGCTCCGACTAGGAGGATAAAGAAGAACCCAACTAGAACCGTTGTGTCCGTGGTCCCACTGATGGGTAAAGAGTCAGTCAATGGTGTTGGGGAAGGTGTACTGGATGGTTTAATGGTTACCGTTGGGGTGGGGTTTGAAGTTGGTTGAATTGTTGGTGAAATAATACCTGTAACAGTGGGTAGTACGGTTATTGTTGGAGTTAATGTTGTGGGTTTTACGGTCGGTGAAATCGAATTCGTTGGAGCCGCCACCGTTGGACTGGTAGTTCCGCTAGTGATTGTTGGAATTGGGGTGTCAGTAGGGACCAATGGGGCTTGTTCACAATCAAATGAGGTTGAGCAAGTATCGGCACCTTCTCCAGGAATTTCGACACAAAGTCCAAAACGACATTCCAGATGCATTGATCCAGGCACAATAGTCGGTTGACCAGGGATGGTGGTAGGTTTTGTTGTTGGGGTTGGTGTCGGTGTTGGGTTTGGGGTTCCCTTATCTCGCAAAAAGAAAAACCAAATTGCACCAATTAAGATTATAAAAAGTAGCGCCGTAATTCCGATTAAAATAAATAATTTTGGATTCGAACCATTTCCATTTTTGGGAGGGATTAGAGAAGAATCTTCAATTGGTGTGTCTAGAGGTTGCGGGTACGGCAGATCTTCAGTATATGTTCCGTTTTCAGGATCGACGGTTGTTTCGGGGTTTTCGTCAGCGTAAGTGGTATTTTCGGGAGCGACTGTTGATTCTTCGCTTGGGTATGTATCAGCCGGAATTTCTTCGGGATTGGCAGAAGAAAGTTCATCGTTAACGATGGGTTGACCATTCTCATCATACGCAACAACAGATTCATCCATTGGGACTAAAGCGGCAGGATCTTCGGGGTTGACTTCTGGATCTGGTGTTATTCTATTATCCGCTGAGTAATCTATAACTGGTTCTGCAACATTTGGATCGACTGGTTGCGATGGATTTTGGTCATCGTTCATATCATTCAGTATCGCTTAATGAAACGCAATTTGTCAAGTAATTTTGGTTGAAAATGCTAATGATTAAAATTCCCGATTTCTTGAAGAGCACCGATGTTACAATACAAAGATGGATATTCCACAAAAAATAAAGCAGTTGTTGATAGAAATAATTACGGAAATGGCTCTAGTTTATGAAGAAAAATCTCTTGTAGTATCCGCGACTAAAGATCGCGAAAACGGTGATTGGTCAACAAATGCCTTATTTTCCCTTGCCAAGGTTAACAATGTCAATATTGATGATCTCGGCAGTACGATGTTGGGAAAGATCAACCGCGACCTTTCCAGTTATATCGAAATCCAAAAAGTTGAGATCAAAAACAAAGGTTTTATTAATTTTTATTTAAAAAACACCACGGGTTATCAATTATTGAGTCAAATCAATTTGCAAAAAGAAAACTATGGGAAAAACGCGAGTTGGGAAGGACAATCAGTGGTTTTAGAATATACGGACCCAAATCCGTTTAAAGTTTTTCATATTGGACACTTAATGACCAATACGATTGGTGAAGCACTTTCTCGATTAGTGGAATTTTGCAACGCGGATGTTAAGCGAGCCAATTATCAAGGGGATGTCGGGATGCATGTTGCCAAATCAATTTGGGGAATGTTGGACATTTTTAAAAAGGAGCAATTAAGTATCGAGGTGGTTGCGTCGATGGAAAATACTGAAAGGATTGCGTTTTTAGGTCGGGCATATGCCGCTGGAGCAACCGCTTTTGAGGCCGATGAGAGTGTGGTGGAACAAGTTAAAAAGATAAATTTGTCGGTATACTTAGCTGCCCAACAGTATTTAGTTGAAAATGAAAATTGGCAGCCGCAAATTGATTACAGTAAATTACTTACGGTTGAACCAAGTGATTTTACCCAAATTAAAGACTGTTATTTGGTTGGTCGGGCGTGGAGTCTAGTGTATTTTGAAACAATCTACCGACGACTTGGGACTAAATTTGATTATTATTATTTTGAAAGTAAGGTTGGTGAATATGGTCTTCAGATCGTAAAAGAGCATGTTGCCGATGGAATTTTTGAACCTAGTAATGGGGCATATATTTTTGTAGGCGAAAAGTATGGTCTGCATACACGGGTGTTTGTGAATTCTTTTGGTCTACCGGTTTATGAGTGTAAGGATTTAGCTTTAGCCTTAATGAAGAAGCAAGACTTTAATTACACGAAATCAATCATAATCACCGGCAATGAAATTAATGAGTATTTCCAAGTGGTATTAAAGGCTTTGGAGCTAATAAATCCAGAAATTGCGAAACAAACCGTGCACCTGGGACATGGAATGTTACGACTAAAAAGTGGCAAAATGTCATCGCGAACTGGGAAAGTCATTTCGGCCATGGAAATATTTGATGAGATTAAAAAACAAGTTGGGGCAATTATGACTACCGAACGAGGATTAACGAGTCTTGAGCGAGTTGAAGTTATTGAAAAAACCACCATTGCGGCTTGGAAATACTCCGTACTTAAGCAAAAGGTTGGTCATGATATTATTTTTGATTTTGGCCAGTCGGTTTCACTAGAAGGCAACTCGGGACCATATTTACTTTATACCTATGCGCGTGCCAAGAGCGTATTAGCCAAAGCTTTTCTGGTTGATAATTCAAGTGAAAATCCGCTAACTGAAATTTTGACAAACGAAAAAGAGATCATTCAAAAACTGGGTCAATTTTCCCAGGTAATTGCCGATGCAGCCCAAAAATACGCCCCGCACCTACTTTGTAATTATTTATATACTTTAGCTCAAGAATTTAATTCCTATTATGGAAGTACTCAAATTCTAGTTGAAGACCGTGATGTTTCGCAATTTAGGTTGCAAATGGTGAGTAGTGTCGCCTGGGTAATTAAAAATGGGCTTTACGTACTAGGAATTGAAACAGTCGAGAAGATGTAAAGAGCGTCAACAAGTGACATCTTGGGTAACTTAGTTA
>CAZZFC010000005.1:0-11259 GCA_964653325.1 uncultured Candidatus Saccharibacteria bacterium
AAACTATCTATCTCTAAATTGGTAAATGGTAGCTGGTCTTCATTGAATTTTGCAATCTTCTCCATCATTTGAACTACTTGTACCGGATATTTACCTTGGGCAGTTTCCCCAAAGAGCATTATTGCGTCAGATCTGTCAAATACGGCATTAGCGACATCACTAACTTCCGCTCGAGTTGGACGGGAGTTTTCAATCATTGATTGCAACATTTCGGTAGCGGTAATAACTGGCTTAGATGCTAATCGACATTTTTTTATAATTTTCTTTTGCCAAAAAGTAATTTGTTCGATCGGAAGTTCAACACCAAGATCACCGCGGGCAACCATAATCACATCAGAAACATCAATAATCGCATCAATATTATCAACCGCGTGATGACCTTCGATCTTAGCCACAATATGCGCTTTCACTTTCCTCTTTTCAAGTTCAATTTTAAGAATTTCAATATCCTCCTTACCCCGGACAAAAGACAATGCGACAAATTCTGGTAATACTCTTTGGGCTAAATCTAAATATTGCCAATCATGATCGCTAATTGAAGGCATGTTAAGTATTACACCAGGTAAGTTCATTCCTTTACGATTACCGATCTCATAGTTATCCGTAGCTTTTGCGATAATATAGTCCTTTTCCTTTGCAACCACTTTAAATGAAGAATATCCGTCATTTAGCAGTATTTCATTTCCAATATTCAAAACTTCAATTACCTGCTGATTCGGAATTTTAATGGTTTTTTTGTTTGAAATAAAGTCAGCGGAAAAATAAATCTCTTCATCTTTGCTAACATTCAAAACTTCTTGATTCGGTGTTTCAATGCGAATTTCCGGCCCTTGTAAATCAAGTAAAATTCCGACGGGTTTATTTAGCTGTGCTCTAATTCGTTTAACCTTTGCAATATTTTTCTCGTGCCAATTAACATCTGCGTGTTTGGTATTAAACCGAACTACATCAACACCGGCTTTGATCAGTTGCGTAATTGTATCTTCAGATTCCGAAGCTGGTCCAATCGTCGCCACGATCTTTGTTTTTGTCATTACCACTGATTATATATCTAAATCCCAAACTCCCCACTTGAGAATACTATAAGATAGTGTTATAATTCTGGCATACATGTTTTAAGGAGGTGTGCCTGCAATACCTTCCACCGAGACCGTCGCTCAACACTCGACCTTACAGCAGCAAATCGTAAGGCGAGCCAAGCGGCGGTCTTAATTTTTTTAAACAATTCCGATTTGAGATAAATCAATAAACTTAGGATTAATATCAGCTCGCTGCCCAATACGCACCAACCAACCTAAACTCAAAAACTCTTCTGTACCTTTAACCAGAAATTAAACTAAGAATTCAAATATACTTTCAATTAAGGTTAGACCTCCAAAATATAATTGTGACCTAGGTTCGTAAATCATATTTTGATATTTAACTATTTTCAATTTTGATACATTGATTGTTTAATCAGTCTTGATTACAATTACGATTTCGTCGTAAAAAAATAATTCAATCCTTTCCCTTGAAATACTAATTTGAAGCTCGAACTTTCCTTAGTAAACTTATTCCAAATTCAATACATTTATTAACAATCCATGGATATTTTTTATACATATGTTTTTGATAAAACAGTTTCATCGCACGGGTAGTTTCTGCTTTCATCCGCAATTTGGTCGTACTATCAGCCTTGGTTATATCCGCCGATTCTTTTCTTGTTCCGATACTGACCCCTTTATAATGTAAACACGCATACTGTGGTAAATAGTATATTTGGTAACCGGCTTGTTTTACCCGCCAACAGAAATCAACATCTTCACCAAATACAAAAAAATCTTCATCCCAAATACCAATCTTCTCAAAAACCTCTTTCTTCACCATCATAAAGTGACTAATACAACAGTCGATTTCGTGAGGTATTTCCATGTCTTTCCATCCCAAAAAGTAATTATTAAATATTCGTGACTTCGGAAAATATTGATCCAACCGACTAAAATAACAAAGTGCTGTCCAAGGTGTTGGAAACCCTCGATGGGCGTCTTTATCTAATGCTCCATTTCGTAAAATCATTTTAGCAGTCGCTACACCAACGGTTTGATTCGTTTCCAGAAATTTAACTACACCCTCAATACAACCAATTTGAGGAAATGCATCTGTACCCATAAATAAGCAATATTCACAATCCCTTGCTCGACTCAAGCCTAAGTTATATCCGGCGGCAAGTCCATTGTTCTCAGTCTTAATTAATTCAACTCCTTTAAATTGAGCTTCGACGATATCGGCTGAACCATCTTTTGAATCATTATCAACGACAATAATTTTTGTATCCTTCACATTAAGTCGAAATAAATTTTGGATACAATCACTCAAAATCTCTTTTGTATTATAAATTACAATAATTATCGCTAGTTTCATCAGATAAATGATAACAAAATTATTATTATTAGCTAATTAACAATTCGCAATCACTTTGATTTAAAGTACTCACAATAATAATTATGTTATCTTGATGAGAATTAAAGTAAAATCAAACAAATTTAAAGATATCCGTTGACCTATTGGATCTGAATTTCCTTAAGGTTGATCATTACTGGATTAATATCCGCTCGCTGCCCAGTTCGCATAAGCCAACCTAAGCTTAAAAACTCCTTTAGACCAGAGGTTGGAAAATAATCGGAAAACCGGCACTCTCCTTCTATATCGAATGGATTTCCAGTGTAAAGTTGTTTGACAAATTGATAATCATTCACATTGCCTAATTTATATAATTTATCTTGATACATTATTGTTTTTTCAATCCCAATCGATTCATCTGGAATTGATCGAATATAACCGACAATATTATCCGCATAATACATTTCATGGTCATTCAGCATTATTAACAAAAATGATCCATCTGTAAATATTGTTTTAATATATTCCGCGTCCGGGTAATTTTGCGAACATAAAAGTATTGATGCTTTAATCTCTTTTTTAATATTATCAATCAAAATAATCGAAGTATCTTTTCCTTTTAATATTGAAACTATTTTCTCAAATCTTGTCATATCATTAAATTTATCACGAATCTATTAATATTTATCTTAGTGCGTTTTTTTCTGAAAATCTCCGAAACTTGTATTTTGTTTAAGAGGAGATGGATTAATAGTATGTAAATCATAGATTGTCTCAACTCCCCGAAAGACTAATGCTAAAATTGCATCTTCAGTTAATAGATGCAAATTGTAAGTAAGCGTTGGTAAAGCATGTTTAACATAACTCATCTCGGCTTTTGTCACTTCACCCTCAACAAAAGAAGGTATACCAAATGGATACATTTTTCCATCTAAATATTTTGTCCTTGCAGATGCTTCTCCACCGTATGGTTTGAATAACCTACCATTTCCATCAGCGTAAAATAACGCTCCTCCGGGAGATTCGATTGTACCTCCACTTACAATTCTTGATACTCCGATTCCTGATGCGCCTAATAATAAGGTAACGGCAGTATGATCCGATGCACCACCATGCACAATCACTGGAATATTTATCTCCCCCCGTAGCTTCCATAATAATTCCGGCCAATCGACGACAGACCCACTCCGAACACCTGTAATACAACGACCTCCACCACCAACTCCAATTACAATTCCATCTGCACCCGCTTCTTGAGCCTTAATTGCTTGTTCAACGCTGACTAAATTACCCGTCCAAATTTCAACATCATCCCCGAACTCTTTACGAATGATCTTAACGCTATCAACCGGACCGGTTCCTGGTTCAGGCGAATAAATTCTAAATGCTCTTACCCCAACATCAAATAATTTTCGCGCACGCTGTAGAGCTGATTTTGGATTCGCTTCAACTGTTCCCATAATATTACGCTTCCACAAATTAAGTATGTATTTTTTATCAGATCGCCCTTTCAACAGTTGTTCCGAGAAATTATCCAACCATTTATACACTTCTTTTGCGAAATCTGATTGTCTTTTAATATCACTTAAAACACCATTCCGAGAAATATTTGTTAAACAATGGGATATTGCCATCGTTGACACGGCTGCCACACTATTCCACACATCTGGTGACTCTGAACCATTAAAAACCATTCTAGCTTGTCGACCTAATTTAACAAAAGGCCCCTGCGCATAACGACGTTTACGGCTTATCCGTTCATGTTCGGCTCCAATAACTCCCGCCCCAATATCTCCAATCGATAAAGATAACCCGTTATTAAAAGCATAATCAAAAGCTTTACAATCAATTTTCGGCGGAGCTTTAAACAATTGTTTATTTGTTTGATTTAAATAATGTATACGGTATGGGTGATTGAATAACTCTAAAAAATAATACCGCAATCTTAAAGTCCGTAAGATTAATTCTTGCGGTAGCATTGAATATGAATTGTAGGGTAAGTAATCAAAAGGGGTTTCTAATAAACCCTGGCTTGGATAGGCTAGGTTACCTGTCGTACTAAGCTTATACCAAGGGCTTAAGTAAGTTGAAATATCATTTTCGAACGATGCTAACTTGTTTAATATTCGCCTTTCACCTTTTATGGGATCGCGTAATTCATCAAAATCCTTTTCGAGTTTTAGTATATTTTCTTCCACAAGTACTTTACCATTATACGGGTATAATCTATAGTTATCATAAAAATGAAATTAATATTTGCCACTACAAATCAAAATAAAATTAAAGAAGCTGAAACAATCTTACAAATCCCCATCGAAAGTACATCGCTTGAAATTGATGAAATCCAATCTCTTGATCCCCAAAAAGTTATCACCCAAAAGGCGATTGCCTATTATCAACAAATCGGTAAACCATTATTTGTTGAAGATAACTCACTTACATTTGAAGCACTTAATCCCTTACCTGGAACGTATATCAATGATTTTTCGAAAGCACTCGGAAACGATGGTTTAATTCGACTTCTCGGAAACCATACTAATCGCAAAGCACACGCGACTGTGGTTATTGGATATATTAATAATCCCAGTAATATCCAAATATTTACTGGAACTGTTTCCGGAATTATTTCTGCAAAACCTCAAGGAGAACAGGGTTTTGGGTGGGATCCAATTTTTATTCCTCATGGTGAAACGCGTACGTTTGCCGAAATGACAATGGAAAAGAAAAATCGATTTTCAATGCGATCAATTGCCTTAAAGAATTTCAAAGAATGGTTAGTGAAAAATTCTTAAACAACTTCAACCATTTGTTTGGTATCAATCTTCAATTCTGATTTTAACGATTTAACGAACTTAAGCATTGAAGTAATTGATTTATAACCGACTAAATAGGCAACTCGTTCCAAACTCACTCCTTTATTTAACTGTTTTACAATAAAAGTATACCGTAAATCATTCACATACACATCATTAATTCCAGCTAGTTTTAAATAGCGGGTAATTACTTTTCGAATATTTCGCTCATTAATTCCTTTACCCGTTTTGGTTACAAACACATCACAATCTTTGGTATTAGGACGTATTGCTAAATATTTAGTGATCATTTTTTCAAGAACATTATTCATGGGAATTATCCTTGGATTACTTGAGTTATTAAGGCGAACCTCGCCAAACTTTTTACCGGGAATTAATCTGAGGTCATTTAATTCCAAATCTGCACACTCACCAATTTTCATTCCCGTTTGTAACAAAACCTCAACGATGGTTAAGTAACAAAGATCATCTTTTAAGTCATCTCTCAAGTTACTTAATTCGCGATCTTTTAATATACGGATATTTCGCTGGGTAAACTTAGGATGCTTAATATCTTCAACGATATTTTCTTTGATCAATTTTTGTTCAAACAAATATTTAAATAATATCTTTAGAGAATTAATTTTGCGAGAAATACTCCGTGGAGCATATTTATGTTTTGTAAGATTTAACAAATAATTATCCATATCTTTTGTTGTAAGATTACTGACACTCGTACGCTTCCGAATATTTAAATAATCAAAAAATTGAGTTATATCAATGTTATAGGATTTGATTGTATTCTGGGGATAATTTGCTTCTTTTAACCATTTAATAACATTATTTGATATTTGTTGGAATTGCATGTTTAGATTGTAACGCGGGGTAAAACCAAACGCAAGTATAATAATTATATCGGGCTTGACAACTCGTAAATTTGAGGTATATTCCAAATTAGATATATAAAAAATATATCGGGCATAGCTCTTTGATTTAACCGAAGCCTTACTTACCGGAATAACCGTAAGTCAGACTTCTGAAAGTTAAAGAACATTCGCTCATTAACAAATGGGTAAATCCTCTGAATAAAATCAGAGGGCACAAATAAATAGGCCTGTCCGGGGGGACAAAAGACTACTTACGTGCCCTACTTTGTATTATGCATCTATTACTACAAGTAGGTTATTCTTCCTTTAATTATGCTACTACCCAGTAAGCTAAATTTTCTTGGTTTACTGGGTAGCGGCAACCACCGGCGTGGGTAAACACCGGATTCACAAAGGAGGAAATCACTATGCGAAGGGGTAAGCAGATCTTCACAACGGTTCTGGCACTCACACTGTACGCGATCTTTCGTCTATGGTTCAACACCATCGGCGCGAGTAAGCAAGCGGTGCTAGCCGTCAAACAACTGTCGGATGACCCGAGCGTATATCAAGGCGCTCGAATGGGGGCTAACACCGGCCTCATTATCGGGCTTGCAACGATCGCGCTCGTCATCACCATTATCATCACCTGGAAAAAGGAGATCGCGGACATGTTCAAGCACATCAAGTACTCTCTTGGCGCGTTGGCCCTGCTGGTCGTGTTTGGCGTCATGCTGACCGGCTGTGCCGGTCCGTTCCAGAAGGAAGAAATCGAGACCATTCAACCTAACGAAACGGCGTTTCTCATCCCGCTGGAAGGCGGGACTGATCAACAGGCGCAGCTTCAGTCGGTTGAATACCTGAAGAGCAAGCAGGTCGCCACCAAGCGGATTACGATCCCAACCCGTTCCCGGCAACTCGGTCGCGGGTGGTGGAACTACGAGTGGATCCCCACGATGACTGTCATTAAGGTGGATCGTACTCCGATCAGCCGGATGTGGAGCCCTGGGGCGGATCAAGACAGTAACGGTAAGGACGAAGGCTTCCGAGTGGAATCCAAGGAAAGCGTTGGCTTTACTGTAGGCATCGCCGCCACGGGTATCATCTACGAAGAGGACGCCGCTCAGTTTCTATACTACTTCTCCAACAAACCGCTCACCACGGTGATGGACGAGAACGTCTATAACTACGTGCAGCAACAGCTCTTCGAAGAGTTCGCCAAGTTACCTGTGATGCAGGCGGCAGAGCAGAAAAACGAAGTGCTGGCGCAAGTTCATGACGACACTGTGGCCTACTTCAAGATCAAAGGCCTGACCATCGAATCCCTCGGTGGCCAAGGTGGCTTGGTGTTCGACGACGACAAGATCCAGGTCGCCATTGACAGTATCCTCGTCGCAGAGCAAGCCGAAGAAGTGGCGACCAAGGAACAAGCGGCCGTGCGGGTCAAGAACGAGACCGCGCGCTTCACGGCCGAGAACGATGCCAAGATCGCGGCAATCAAGGCTCAAGGTGAGGCCGACTCAGCCCTCATTCGCGCTAAAGCGGAAGCTGAAGCCATCCGGATGAAGGGCCAAGCCTTATCGGCGGCACCGGGTTTCACCGCCCAAACCATTGCCGAACACTCAAACGGCCAGGTTCCATCAACCTTGATTGTGACCAGCGAGAACGCCGGCAACCTGCCCTTCATCTGGCAGCTTCCGGCGGCAACAACCACGGTCACGAAGTAACGACCTATCTGTGCTACCCATGAGGAAACTCGTCCCTAAAACGAGTTGAGCGAATGCTTAAGGGGATGCGGCTAATCACCGTGTCCCCTGTCCTCAACAATCAATTAAAACCGATTTTTTTCTAATGGGTAAATTTGATTAGTTAATTTTGAACCGTTTGATAATATGTTGGTAAAAAGAAATCGGATTCCGTCAGTTTAGATAATTCTTCACCTTTAATTCACCCTGTCTTAACTCTCCAATAAAATATAACCTTAATCGATGTTCATTATTTTTTGATAAATACTCGTGAAAGTTAAGAAAATCGGTTATTTCGATTTGAAGATTAGTTTTTTCTTTTACTTCACGTATAACCGCATCTTGTATTAACTCACCTTCCTCAACTTTACCACCCGGCAGCTTCCATCCATATTGATCAACATCCGAAGTTAGTAGTATTTTCCCTACATTATTGATCACGCAATATGCACTAATTGTTGTCATTACTTACTTTAGTAATTGATATTGACCAATCACTGGCAATGGTTTCATTTCTCCATTAGCAGCATTTATAATTCCCACTACAACTAACACTAATGTAATTATCCAACCGATTGGTGCCAGAAAACCTAATATTCCTAACTGACTTACAATACTCACACCCACGGAAAATAAAAATAATATTAATCCTTGATTGGTGTGGTATTTAACAAAAGGAGTTTTATCACCAGCTAATAATGGAACAAAAAACAAAACATAGGCCACAATCGCCATCCCCGTATTTTTTTCATTCACTGGATTTGAGGTTACTGGTACGTTGTTTGTTTGCGGTAGATTAGGATCGATATAAATCACCCCCATTTATTAACATCTTAATTTAAGAATAACACAAAACTATTATTTACAATTACAATCAACTTTTGAATAGTTCCCATTTTTAGTCCTAATTAATGAATAAACTAACATTGATATATTTAATATATTGGATAAATCTCGTACTAAACCACGCATATAAGTTCGTTTCGAAGTTACCGCACTTAACTTTATAATTACTAATTCAGTCTCGTTATTTAATTCATCATTAAAATATTGTTCCCATCTCTGTAAAATTTCATTTTGATGGAATTCGCCTTGGACTAAATTAATCTTAATTTGAATCTGTTGAAATATTTCATTCTTATCTTTAGGGACCAAATCAAGAATTCCGAGTGAATGGAAAGTTACTGGTTCAGTAACTTTTGGTAAAACATCTCCCCTTTTCGCTAAATCATAATATGATTCACCGTTAATTCGTTTGGCGGAAAAATCAGGTATTACTTGATTAATCCTTCCGGTCAATTTAGATAAAACGATATTTATCTTATCCGTGATTTCTTCCGTAGATAAATGATTAGTTTCATAATCTGTAATTAATCCTAAGAGATCATGACTGTCGGTTGATACTCCAACCAGAATTTCGAATTTATATTCTTTTTCGGTATTAGTATATTTTTCTTTTAAAAATCGATCTTCAGCCGTAAGTGCTACTACCACTCCTTCGGCCATTGGATCAAGCGAGCCAGTATGGGTTATCTTATTTTGAATTTGATCACCATATGCTTTTACAAATGAGTGCGTTGATACGCCAATTGGTTTCCATAAAGGAACAATCATCTTTTAATTATATGATTAATAATTAACGAAATCCCATCACAATTGCCCCACTCACAATCACACCCGAACCAATTAATCGGCTTTTCAAATTCCCTTCCCCAAATATAATACTACCAATTAAGACAATCACTGGAACGGTCACATTTCTTAGGGCAGATATTACCCCAACTGGTAAATATTGATACGCCGAAAGTGACGTGAATAAAGCTAAAACTGCACAAATCATATATGTCCCAATTGGCTTATAGTTGTTTAACAACAAATCCTTTTTCTTGACCAATTGCGGAAATGATCGAATCCCCCAAATACAAATAAATGCATACATCACCCAAATCGTAATTAAAGAACCAGTTAATAAAACCTCTTTCTTTTGGAACACCGAAAGAATGCTAAACAATATTAAATTAATTATTATCGGGAATGTTTGTTTGAGTGATATCCTTTCAGTTTTATTACCACTAAGATTAAGATGAATTGCCCCAATTGAGATGATAATGATTCCCAAAAAACCAAACGCAGATATCCGCTCGCCAATGATAATAAATGCAAACACTGTCTCAATAATTGGCATCATTGAATAAAATGGGGTGGCATACGAATATGGTAATGAATGAAAAATATTATTTTGTAAATTTCCGGAGATTAAGGCAATCAGCCCGATAATGGCTCCTAAACCAATTACCATCGGATAATTAATAATATTTATAATTACTTTTTCTTGCACAACAAATATTAAAACCGACATCACCATTAAACCAAAAACGTTATATATCATATTTACTTCTGTTGGTGTAAATCCTTTATTAGTAATTTTTTTAATCAAGATATTTCTAATTCCATACAGAAAACCCGATGTAATTGCGAGTACTATTCCGTAAATTGGCAACATGAGGCAAAATCATACCGTTACTTATTAGATATGTCAATCCTGAAATGGGTAGTTATTTCGGAATCTAGGAAAATTAAGGTAAGCTTTTAAAAAGCGGTAAACCACTATCGGGACTGGTTGGTACATAAATTGTTCCCTGTCGATCTTGTAGTGAATTAATATACAAATATTCTAAGTATTTATCGGTTAAACCTTCATTTATAATTTTTTGGGAATCACGCTGACCAGCCGCTTCAATTCTCTTTCTTTCTGCTTCTTTTGTTTCCTTCTCTAAAACGAAATCATAGCGTTGGGATTCTTGTTCAGCAGTTAATTTATCTTGAATACTTTGGGCAAGTTTATCCGGTAATAATACATTTCTAAGCAAAACATCTTCTAAAATTAATCCGCGTTTATCTAGATCCTCCGATAGTTTTGCTTGGATACTCTGACTAAATTTACCACGTTTTTCCGAATAAATTTCTTTAGCCGAAAACTGTGAAATTTCTTCGCGGATTATCGATCGAATTGACGGCCGGACAATCTTTTCGACATAATCTAACCCCACCGTCCGATAAATATCTGAAGCTTTATCTTCAGCCAATCGATATAATACTGTAAGATCTAACTTAACCTCTAATCCCTCATTGGTTAAAGCGGTAATGCTATCATCACCGTAATACATGCCTTCTTCCGAAGCGATACTCATGGTGTACTCTTCGGTCCGAATGCTTAATTTAGTTACACTTCCTAATGGATTTACCAAGTTCATCCCGGAATGAAGTTCGGTATCAGAAACTTTACCGAATATTTCATATACTCCAGTTGTACCCGCGGGAATAACAATCAATGATTTAATCAACACAAATAATCCAATCAAAACAATTACAACCGGTATGGCAAGTTTAGAAATCATTAATACTCCTTTATTAATATTATCTGAATAATTGCTAAATGCAAAGTTTTTCGGTAAGAATTTTTTTAAATTTACAAAT
>CAZZFC010000006.1:0-10462 GCA_964653325.1 uncultured Candidatus Saccharibacteria bacterium
ACACGGAAGGAGTTGCATTCGGATACGAAATCGACCTAACTCAACTTTTATCAAAATGCGTTTATCCTCATTTTAAAACAATCCCATTACATCCTGAAACCAAACAAGATATTTCATTTTTAATCTCTACCGAGCAAGTTCTCGATCCAATTATCCAATTAATCCGAACTACGGCTGGGGATATCCTAAAAGAAATAGAAGTGATTGATATCTTCCAAAATGAGAAAATGAAAACAAATCACCAAAAATCAGTTACCTTAAGAATGTACTTTTTGGATCCTGCAAAAAGTATCGCGGATGAAGAAATCAACCCGATTCGAGAAAAAATTAATGAATTATTAATCCGAAATTATCAAGCTATAATTCGATGAAAATAATAATTTTTGCTGGTGGAACAGGCAAACGTTTATGGCCATTGTCTCGAATAGACTTACCCAAACAATTTCAACCTCTTTTCGGAGAAGAGACTTCGCTTGAAAATTCATATAATTTAATTAAACAACGTTTCTCAGTAAACGATATTTATATCTCAACTTCAAAAGATTTTGTTGATTATGTTTTTAAAACAATCCCCAACTTACCTGGGGATAATCTTATTATTGAACCTTTTCCTCGTGACACAGGTCCAGCTGTTGCTTATTCTATGTTAAAAATTTCACAAAAATATCCTCAAGAACCAGTGGTTATTCGCTGGCAAAATTGTTATATTACACAGCTATCAATTTTCGTAGATACCTTAGATGAAGCAAAACAGATTTTTAATAATCACGAAGCAAATTTAATCTATCTGGCCGTCCCTTCAAAATATCCTAATATTAGTGTTGGATATATTCATTTAGGTAAGCAAGTGCGGGAATTATCAAAAGGACAAGGATTATATGAGTTTGTTGAGTTTAAGGAAAAACCAGACATGAAAACAGCGCAAAATTATCAAAAGGACCCCTTGTTTTGTTGGAATCCAGGATGTTATATTACTACTCCAGCGTATATATTAAATGAACTTAAAAACAAATCACCAGAGTTTTATTCACATATCAACACGATTAAAGATCATTTGGGGAAATCCGATGAATGGGACATCCTACAAAAAGAGTATTTATTACTTGAAAAAAAATCGATTGATTATATATTATGGGAAAAACTGAATGGCCCAGATATAAAAGTAGTTTTAGCTGATTACGGATGGAATTATGTAGCGACTTGGGATAACTTATATAACACACTCCCTAAAGATGATCAACAAAACCTCACCAAAGGGCTATATATCAGCGATAACTCAAATGGTAATATTATTTATAATTACGAAAAAGAAAAACTGATTGCCTTAATTGATGTTTGTCAAATGACGGTCATTAATACAAAAGATGCCATTCTTATTTCACCTTTAAATAGTTCACCTAAAGTTAAGCAATTGGTTGAGGTCCTCGAAAAAAATAATTTGAAAGATTATCTTTAATTATTTAATGCTCTCAAGGTTGGAATTATTCCTGGAATGGTAATCTTTGGTTGACGAATGGTTGGTGTTGCAGTCGGATTAAATGTTATTGTTGGAGTCAATGTCGGACTTATATATATCGGAACACCGATTGGAGTTGGAGTAATTGTCACCGCATTTCCAATTAATACTTCTTTCATTAGTGAACTCGTTTGGCCTAAACTATCGTAAGCCGAAACTTTGATTGAATGAATACCATTCGCTTTATATTTTGCTTCGAGATTTGCTAATTTAATAGTTACTTCATAAGGCTCACTATTGGTTGTTAGAATAAGCACATCATCCCAATAGAATTCAACTTTGGTAATTCTTTCGGTAGTATAGACCTTTACTTTGGCATAAATTTCTAAATTGGTGGTTTGGGCCGGAGGTAGGGGATCAATAAGCTCGATTAACGGTCCATTCGTATCGTTCGGAGAACCCGAATCAATCGGACAGTTTTCGGTAGGAGGAAATCCGTAACCATCTGCTTTACGAGCCTCCATCCAGTTATTCGTAAATGGTTGCCATGCACTCATAATTTCTTTTAGACTTATAAACACCTTTTCTTCTACCAATCCCTTATCGATATGATATTGGGTCGCTAATTTAGTCGGATCTGATTTACAAACATTTCTGATGATATGAAAATCATCAACTTTAACTGGATCGGTACCTTTAACAAAAATATCTGTTCTGGTAGGGAAACCACGATTTTCTTGAGGAATCAAACCCGATAATGAATCCACTGTTTTCTCTATCACATTACCTGGTCGAGTCCAATTCTCCACCGGCCTATCTTTCAAATGTCGAGTCATAATACCCTTCATTATTGGAGTAGCACCGGTCGATCCCATGACTCCTTTCATTGGCTCTTTATTAAAATTTCCCACCCAAACAACTGTCACCAATTGTGGTGTGTAACCAATTGTCCATGCATCTTTATTATCATTGGTTGTACCCGTTTTAACTGCTAATGGACGACCAATTTCCAACGAATTCCCAAAAGTTGTTTTACGTGTATTACTATCTGACAGAATATTATTTACTAAATAAACATATTCGGGTTTCACAACTTCAACCGCCGAATCTTTATATGAATATAATACATTTCCTTTTGAATCTGTAATTTCAACAATTGGGGTTAAGAGGTGTTTGGTTCCCATTGCTGCCATTACCGCAAACATTTGCGCCATATCATATGGTTTTACCTCACCGCCACCTAATGTTAAGGATAAACCATAACGCTCTGGTTCATTTAGGGTTGTAATACCCATTTTATGACCTAAATCGATCATATTTTGAATCCCTACCACTTGCATCATTTTCACTGCAGGAATATTGCGAGAATTTGAAAGCGCAGTACGAATTGACATCGGACCCCAAAATTTATCATCCCAATTCCCCGGACAATAATCCGGTTGACCAGTTCCCCCTGGAAAACACGTCCGGATGTCGGACACATAAGTTGCTGGATTATAACCTTGGGTAAATGCAGTTAAATAGGTTAGTGGTTTAATGGAGGAGCCTGGTTGGAGTTGATCCGAAAGTACTGCATTTACATTTCCATCATGTTCGGTATCAAAATAATCAACACTACCAACCATAGCTATAATTTGACCATTTTTAGGGTTAACAACTATAATTCCAGCATTTGTGGCGTTCGCTTTAGCTAGTTTTAAGGCATCGATTTGCTTTACGGCTTCTTCCTGCGCAATTTGTTGTAAATTCCAATCAAGGGTTGTTTTAACACGTAATCCGCCTTCTTCTACCATATTTTCGCCAAACATTTTAGTTAATTCACTTTTTACAAACAGTACAAAATGCGGTGCTTTCAAATCAGTTTGACTATACCCGTAACATACTGATGATAATTCAGTATCTTCAATTTCATCCTTTTGTTCGGTAGTAATATAACCATCACGTAACATCGAATCTAAAACAACTATTTGCCGTTCCTTTGATTTTTCGGGATAAGTACCACAGGGAGAATATAAACTAGGTGCTTGGGGCAGACCAGCTAATAAAGTAGCTTCCGCAAGGGTCAAGTCTTTTGCCGATTTACCAAAATACATTTCCGCTGCCGCCCCAATTCCAACTGCTTGACCACCATAAGGAACTTCATTTAAATACATTTGCAAAATCTCATCTTTTGTATAGCGTCGCTCAATTTCAATTGAAAGGATTAATTCACGAATTTTACGTGTAATTGTTCTTTCTTGGGTTAATAAGGTATTTTTAACTACTTGTTGGGTAATCGTTGAACCACCTTCTAAGCGTTCACCCGATAAAGTACGAAAAGCTGCTCGTACAAAGCCTCGAAGATCAAAACCCTGATGGTTATAAAATTCTTTATCTTCTACAGCTACAGTAGCTTCTTTTAAATACTGTGGAATTTCATCTAACTTAACAAATGTTCTTTTTACATCACCATATATTTCATAAAGTAATACCCCATCCTGAGAATATATTTTGGTCGTTTCGGGAACATTACGTTGCGTAAGTTGATCTGGGGATGGTAGCCCACGTGCAAAATACGATAGCATTATAAAACCAGCAATAAATCCAACGATTAATATAATAATAAAAAAGACTAATAAACGTGAAAAGAAATGTAATCGTTTCTGTTTAATATCATTATGATATCTTCGTTTACGCTTCAACATCCATTTTTTGAGATTTCGGAAGTTTATATTCATATAAATATTAGCTAATTTTACCATTTTTGCACTAATCGATTACAATAGTAGTATGAAATTCTTCAGAAGGCATAAAAAATTTTGGATCGCTATTTCATTTGTGGTTGGATTTAGTATGATCATTATTCCGATTATTTCAGTAGTTTTTTCACTTAAATGAGAATAACATCAGGTTTAGCTAAAGGGCATACGCTTCAAGTCCCAATGGGTATATCTGATTTAAGACCATCATTAGACAAAGTTCGTGAAGCAATTTTTAATATCCTCGGCGAATATATTATTGATAAATCCGTACTTGATCTTTATGCAGGAACTGGGGCATTAGGAATTGAAGCATTAAGTCGGAAAGCAAAACTATGCGATTTTGTAGATAGAAGTAAAGAAGCAGGAGATTCAATTTTAAATAATTTAAAAAGAATTCATTTTGAGATGAAATCCGACATTTTTATTGAAAAAGTTGAAGATTTTCTTAGTCAAAATTTCCATTCAATGTATGATGTTATTTTCCTTGATCCGCCCTATATTGTAAAACCAATCCAACCCTTCAAGTTAATTCCCCGATTTATTAATGAAAAAGGTATCGTAATTTATTTGCATGGAAACCAATCAGTTACAGAAAACCAATCCGATGCGAATTGGCTGACTGAAGAATTTACAATCCTTGAGAAACGTCGGTATGGTGGGACAAATGTTACTTTTCTTCAAAAGAAATAATATTTTACTGAATAAGGTATAATAAATGCCATGGCTGCACAACCGAAACATCGATTACGGACCCGAACTAAAAAACGTAGAGCTCAATGGAATATAAAAAAAGTCGGATTAGCGTCAGTGCCTGTTGTAAAATGTACTCAATGTGGTGAGAATACCCCAGGACATAAAGCATGTGTAAAATGTGGCTACTATAAAAATATGCTGATTAAAGCAACCAAAGCTCGGGTTAAGAAAGTTAGTTAAATACATTGAAAACCAAAAAAGATCCTCGCCATCAAGCTCGACGATTAGCTCTTCTAACCATGTTTGAATGGGATTATCAATCAGAATCAAATGTTTCGGATCTATCAAATTCCATGATCGAATATAAAAATAATTATGCCGAAGATTTACAAGAAATCACTCTTCCTTTTGATGAACCTCTATATCATTCAATCATCGATTTAATCACCCCAGTAATCCCAGAGATTGATGAGAAGATCTCTAATTGTGCTCCAGAATGGCCAATCAAACAAATCTCAAAAGTTGATTTAGCTATCCTTCGTATTTCAACCTATGAATTATTATTTCACAAAGATACACCAATTAAAGTAGCTATCGATGAAGCCGTTGAATTAGCAAAAGAATTTGGTGGAGTTAATAGTTCAAAATTTGTAAATGGAGTCCTTGGCTCAATTGTGAAACAATATGTAATTTCTGCAAATGATGAACAACCAACAACTTAGCGAACTTGAAAGTATAATCCAAGCATCCTTTATCGATAAGCAAATTATTATAAATGCATTTGTGCATCGTTCATATTTAAATGAAAATCGGAATTTCGAATTACCATCCAATGAAAGATTAGAATTCTTAGGTGATGCCTGCTTGGAATTAATTGTGAGTGAATATTTATTTAAAACTTTTCCAAGTGAACCAGAAGGTATTTTAACCAGTTACAGAGGTGCATTAGTTAATACCGATTCATTGGCAGAAAGTGCTCAAAAACTTAAACTCGGAAAATTTTTATTATTAAGTCATGGCGAGGAAGAAGGTGGGGGAAGGGATTCAAATTATTTACTTGCAAATACATTCGAAGCTGTCATTGGTGCGATCTATTTGGATTTAGGATTTAACCAAGCAGAAAGGTTTGTATTTCAGAATATTATTAATAAACTAGATGCCATTATTAAAGATGGGAGTTTCAAAGATCCAAAATCCAAGCTCCAAGAAAAAACACAGGAAACCTATGGGGTAACTCCATCATATTTTGTGATCAGCGAGTTTGGTCCAGATCATGACAAGGAATTTGAAGTCAGTTGTCAATTAAGAAATACCCAAATTGGAACGGGAAAAGGATCCAGTAAACAAAAAGCTGAACTAAATGCCGCATCGAATGCGCTTAACCTTTGGAATACCTGGTCACTGAAAATGTAATGTTAATTGGTTGCTAAACAAATGTATTTACAGTATAATCCCCGCATATGGTAAGAATTAGACTGCAACGGATCGGTAAACGTAATAAGCCAACTTATCGGATCGTTGTTATCCCGAGCCAACTAAAAAGATCTAGTAAAACCTTAGATATTATTGGGGCATATGATCCAAAATTAAAAGTAATTAGTATCAATCAAGAAAAGTATAATTATTGGAAAAATCGGGGTGCCCAACCAAGTGAACGAGTTGCTAAATTAATTAATAAACCAGCAAATTATGAAATTCATGAAATAAAATGACTGAAATAATTGAATTTATTGCAAAAAAGATTTTACCCCATCCTGAAAATATATCCGTTACCCAACAAAATGAAGGCGAAAACGATCTCCGAATTACTTTATTTGTCGACCCTGAGGACATTGGTTTAGCTATCGGTAAAGCAGGAAAGACGGCCAATGCCATTCGCGAATTACTTAAGATAAAAGCCACTGGAACTGGTCAACGAATATTTTTTGATATTAAACCGATCGAAAAGTAATTAGAAAGGATTTTCTTTCCCCATTGGAAATTCATTAATTCCTGGTGTTGTATTTGCACTTAAATACGATTTGAATATCTGGATTTTATTGATTAATTCTAATTCTTCTTTACTTAATTCACTGATCTGGTTTGTCTCAGAGCCTAAATCTTCTGAAAGGGCATAAAAAGGACTTTGTATTTTAAATACTGCTTGCTTTTCAATTGTTGTATCATCCGTTGATGTATTCTCTTGTGAATTCGCAACCCTTAATTCGGTAACATCAAAAAGGGGTCTGGTTACTTGAAGTGTTTTTAACAAACTCACTATTTTGAAATAATCTCCTTGGACTGAGATTTGGATTGCAATCGACCCTGAATTATTGGTATTTGATACTTGTTGAATGTTTTGCCCTTCATTTACGGTTGTATTTGCATCCGATACTTGACTAATAATTCCGGAATATTGGATTGAACTCATTACTAAACCAGTTTCATTAACAGTTTGTTCAATAATCCCCATAAGTGTAGGTGCTAAAGGATATCGCGGAACCGCAAGTTCTAGATCCAATAAATAATCTTGGGATTTATCACTATCTTGTAAATTTAATATATTCAGTTTATTTATTAGTTGGTTTATTACTTGTTTGTTTGTCTCAACTTCATTTTGTTTTGTTTGAACATCTTTTACCCAAGGCATCAAAACTAAAAATACTACTAAAGTTGTTACGATAATGCTAACTGTTGGGATTATTATAATTAAATATTTATTTAAAGAATTGTTATTCAACCTGTTCATTTGATCTCCTTCGTAACAATTTCCAAGTTAATTCCCCAATCATAAAAGTAATTTAATGAGTTTAATCCTAATTTAGAGATTCGTATATTTTTAAAAAGTGTTTGATTATTATTAAGTCGACTAAGAAAATCAGCAAAAACTAATAATGACTCCGATTTCCCTTTTAGGGATACGTTATTACTTATATCCGCTTGCACCGAATCTATATTATTAGTATTTCCAGCAATTGATTTTATTTCTTCAAGTATACCTGCATATTCACTCTGAGAGCTAATAAAAGTGTTAATCACATTTGATTTATTATGAATTTGTGTTAAATACCATTCTTCTTTCTTACGATCGCTGATTTGTTTTTTCAACTGTGTTAGTTGGGTTGACATTTCATAATATGACCTTGTTACAACAACTCGATAGGAAAAAATAACCGCGACCGAAACAACTAAAATTACTAAAATAATAAATGAAATAGCATTCACAATAATCTTTCGATTACTTTGTGACTTTTCAATTTGCAGTTGTTGAGGTAGTAAGTTAATTGCCATCTTCGTTTCGCATTGCCAAACCAGTAGCGACTGCGTATGAAACTTGATTTTCAACTTGATCTGTTTTGGACTTGAATTGATTTGGAACTATAATATTATCCCAAGGATTTCCGATTTGTACTTCTAAACCTAACGTATTAACTAAAAATAATACTAACCCTGGTAATTGTGCAGTTCCACCAGTTAAAACCACACGCTTAACCGTTGACGTGGGATTATGAGTTTGAAAATACATAATTGCGCGTTCAACTTCACTTACAATAACGTCAATTACCGGTCGTATCACTTTCATGATTTTACCTTCTAATTGATCCTCTAACATCCCATAAGCTTTTTTATATTCCTCGGCTTGATTCATATCAAAACCTAAATCCTGCGAAATCGCACGAGCAAGTGCGGTTCCACCAGTACCAATACTCCGGGTAAATTGAATAACGCCATTTTCAATTACCGCTAAATCCGTTGTACTCGCACCAATAGAAATAATCAGAGTGGTTGGGATTCTGCCGTCTTTTGGAGTTGCCAAAGATCTTGATATTGCTACAGTTTCAGTCTCTAATGCGACTGGTTGTAACCCAGCTTGATTTAAAATCTTGACATATTTTTGAATCAACGAATTTGGGGATGCGACTAATAAAACTTTAATTTTATCTTTCTTTTCCTCTTGGGATTTTTGCGCTTTCATAAACGCTTCTTTATCTAAAATCATCCACGATAGTTGAATTTCGGTTAATGGCATTGGGATATATTGTTCTGCCTGCCATTCGATTGCCCCAGTTAATTCACGTTCATTAACCGCTGGAACTTCAATAACTCTAGTAAATATCAAACTTTCAGGAAAGGCGGCTACAACAAATCGAGTATCAAATTTACCCTCATTATAAAGTTCCTTGATACACCGACTTAATTCTTTTTGATCAACGTCTGAATCAGAGAATATTGCTCCAGAAGGGGTGGGATGATATCCAAATGTTCGTAAAGTATAAATTCCACCCTTACGATCTAATTGAACCGCTTTAAGGGAATTTGATCCAATATCTAACCCAATAAATTCTTCTTGCATAGGCAGTTATAAATACTTAATTTAGTCTATGGTATAGTTGATTTTATGTCAAGATATTCATTATTTTCAACTTCTTATAATCACCGAATAATTTCACGAATAATTATTATTTTTATATTTACAATCATATTGATTATTACTTGTATTTATTGTTATAGCTATATTAATTCCCATCAATCTCTGTTGAATAAATTTCAAACACCAACAATAATCTCGTTTCCGACACCAACTCCATTACCAACTTTAACTAACCAACAAAAACAACTTTTATTTGATCAACTTAAAAATTACCAAGAGCAAGGATTACCTGAAGAAGCGCTTAAAGAACTCGAACAGCAACTTAACAATTAAGGGTGATCAATTTCATGCCATTGATACTTTATTACTGAATTTTCCAAATATTGTGCGATTGTTGGATTTAGTAAATATTTCGGTTGCCATATAAATTTTTCAGCCGGGGTATTCGTGTTATTTATACTACCAGAATCTTGTAAATCTCTCGGTAAAATATATCCCTCTAACGCAATCATTGTTCCATAAACAACCAAAGGTTTTCGGGAATCACCGCTGGTATCTGAATCAAAATTACCTTCCGTCATATAAAATCCATACATTTTTTCAACTTGTTTATTTACAAAAATATTACCTTCAACTAGAAATACACTACAGTTTCCAGCAACCACATCAAATGACTGTTCAACATATAAATCACCTTCAATTATAAAGATTGCACTGATATTTGCATCTAAATACGAGCTTTTTAGAGTAGTCGCATTTAAAGTATAACTACTCGCAATTCTATAAGTTCCATTTATGGAGGGTAATTGACCGGTAAGAAGCGTTGCGTTTGATTTAATTGAATCATATTCCGGAATAAATTCCGAAATTACGGAATATCGATGATTGGAATGAATATAATTTTGGCTAATCCAGTTTGTGGATGAAGTTAATGAAGTAATTAATCCGTATGCTGCCGCATCGGCATTAATATTAGGAATTCCAATTGGTGAGGTAGGCAGTACCACATCTCCGTCAATATACATCGATCCATTATCAATTACGACCCAAGGTGATGTTATATCATATGCCGGGCTCGTACTGGTATTACCGGCCATATCGGTAATTCGATATTGCATCCGAAATGGGGGATGGGCCGAATCACCAAAACTAATCTCAGGGGTATTTAATTTAACAAATGCTGTTTCACCATAACTTGCAAATTGATTATTTGAAACTAAT
>CAZZFC010000007.1:0-10333 GCA_964653325.1 uncultured Candidatus Saccharibacteria bacterium
TTATACATTAACGAACAATTGATCCAGGTGAAATATAACCTTCTGGGTGTAATAAGATGGGTTTATCGTTGTCATCAACTGCCAAAATCATTCCTTGACTTTCAAAACCTTTAATTATTTTTGGTTCAAGGTTAATTAATACCGGAATTTGTCTGTCGATAAGTGTACCTAAATCTGAAATAGTCTCACCAATTCCTGCAATCAGTTGACGTGTTTCTGATCCTAAATCAATCAATAATTTGATCAATTTTGAACTTCCATCAATTCTTTCTGCCGATTTAATCGTTCCAATCCGGATGTCAAGTTTTGTAAAATGATCAAAATTAATCATTTCTTTCATATTAGCTAATTATACACAGGTTAGTTAATGTTAGAATTAATCAATGGATCTTGTAAGTGGAATTGTCCATCGCATTACATATCAAAATATTGAGAATGGCTATTGCGTTTTAAAAATTAGGCCGAAATCTGAAGCCACTAAAGCTTTATTTGATGTGGAAACAGATTATGACCAAACAATTACCGTTACGGGGAGTTTATTAATTATTAAACAAGATGAGGAAGTCGATTTTTGGGGCAAATGGGAAAATCATTCCAAATATGGTACATATCTTAACGTTACTAAGTTTCATATCCACCCTCCGACTTCATTAGAAGGAATTGAACGATTCTTGGCCACGGACCATTTTAAAGGAATTGGTCCGAAAACTGCCCAAGCATTAATTAATAAATTTAAAGAAAAATTACCTGAAATTATTGAAAATACTCCGAGCGATTTAAAAAAAGTTAAAGGAATTACTAACGAAAAAGTAGAATTAATTCATGAATCTTGGATGAAAGCTAAATCAATTCGTGATGAAATGATTTCATTACAAGGACTTGGATTAACGCCTCATTTAGCCCAAAAAATTATTGAGCAGTACCCAGGTAAGGCACTGGAAACAATTCGGAGTAATCCATATCAATTAGCAGCTGATCTATGGGGAGTTGGATTTGTAAAAGCCGACGAAATTGCTAAAGGAATTGGATTTACCAATGACCATCCGTTTCGGATTCAAGCCGGGATTTATTATGCTCTGCTTAAAGCCACCGAAGATGGGCATACCTATTTACCAAAAGAAGAATTACTTGTTACCAGTGAAAAGCTTCTTGGTGTGAATAAAGTGGATATTATTACGCAACTTAATCAATTAACTAAAGATCAAGCATTAATCCAAGCACCAATGTCTGATGATCCAATCTATTTGTGTGAAATGTATGATCAAGAAAAAGAAATTGCCAGTATTTCTTTGGATCTTGTCAAAAAAGATCAATCAAACTTAAAATTAACTTCAAAGGGATTAATAAAAGATATTCAGCAGTTTGAAACAAAAACAAATATCACTTTGGCGACTGAACAAAAACAAGCGATAGAAAAAACATTTTTGTCACCAATTACAATATTAACTGGAGGACCAGGAACTGGTAAAAGTACCACTGTAAATTCTATTGTTTCTCTCGCGCAAAAGCATAACCTAAGAATTGCGTTAGCTGCCCCAACTGGTCGAGCCGCGAAACGTTTAGAAGAAATCACGAAATCACATGCCTATACCATTCACCGTTTATTAAAACTTACTCCCGGTGAAATCGCCTATTATAATCAGAATAATTACTTACCCTTTGATGTGGTGGTGATTGATGAGGTTTCGATGCTTGATACTTTTTTAGCGCTTTTTGTTTTACGCGCTATTGAACCAGGAACCCATTTACTTTTAGTTGGTGATAGCGATCAGTTACCCAGTGTTCAAGCCGGTAATGTTTTGGCGGATTTAATCAATTCAAACAAGTTCCCTGTGATTAAATTAAATACGATTTTTCGTCAAGCGCAGCAAAGCGCTATTATTCGAAACGCTCATAAAATTCGTGAAGGAGAATTTCCTGAATTACCTAAGCATCCAACCGACTTTTATTTTTTTAGCACGGAAACACCGGAAGAAGCGTTAGAAACGGTAGTTGATTTAGTCACCAAACGAATTCCAAAAGAATTTAAGTTCAATCCCCTTTCGGATATTCAAGTTATGGCTCCATTGTATAAAACTGCTGCGGGAGTCAATGCGATTAATCAACGGATTCAAGCAGTATTAAATCCTGCTTCGTATAAAAAGAATGAAGTTAAATATGGGATGCAAATTTTACGTGAAGGTGATCGGATTATGCAATTGAAAAACGATTATGACAAAGAAGTGTATAACGGAGATATTGGTTCAATTATTGGAGTGGAAGTGGGTAAAAATACAATTGTCACGGTAGCTTTTTCCGATTCTCGATCTGTAACTTTTCAAGATAAAGAGATCAAGGAGTTGACATTAGCCTACGCGGTAAGTGTTCACAAAAGTCAGGGATCGGAATTTCCAGTGGTTGTTATGCCGGTTTTAACGAGTCACTACATTATGTTGCAGCGGAATCTTTTATATACCGGTGTTACTCGAGCGAAAAAACTCGTGATTTTAGTTGGCCAAAAACGCGCGATTTTTATTGCCTTAAAAAACGACAAACCCCAAAAACGCTATTCGGGTTTAGGTTATTTTCTTAGTGAAAAATAGACACTCTGAGCAGAGAACAAGTCTCCGCTCAGAGCGCGTGAGTCATCTGCTACTTCTTACCTCCTGGTTTATCGGTGCCTTTACCTCCGGCACCACCGGTACCCTTTGTACCACCAGTAGGCGGTTTGTCAAATAACATTGGGAACCTCCCTTGCGAAGATGCCCACTTTGTGGGTATATATCATTATAACAAGTTTTAAACATTAAAATATGAAATTGAAATTTTTATTTATCTCTAATCCAAAATCTAGCATCTTTATAATCAAACACATTGGTGCCGAAGAAGGGAGTTGAACCCTTACGAGTTGCCTCACAGCCTCCTGAAGACTGCGTGTCTGCCAATTTCACCACTTCGGCATAATTAATCTATTGTATCAGTAGATTAATAAATTGGGTGTAATAATTATAGTAATTAGATATTTGTAGAAGAGTTACTGCAACGGGTGGTTACTGTAACTCTTCTGGTTAACGCGTGTGCCGATGTATCATCCGTTGTTTAGTGGGACGAGGAAGAAATCCCAACCACCGATCCGGCGATGGTCGAATCGTTGGCACAGTTCCTGGTAGGTGGTTTGTGGTTCGTTGAACAGCCCTTGGAGCATCAACAATCTTGCGAGTTTTTCCCCTTTGTGTGGAACAATCCATGCTTTTGCTCCACTGGAATGATTCCTCGGACATTGTGCAGCTTCACCACTTAGATGAGCAGTGAAGAGAACCTTCCCACAATACGGGCAGACTAAATCGGAATTATTTGTTTTCATATGTGCAATTCTCCCTTTCTTTTGTTACGTCGGGCTTACTTACCCAAAGGTCTAGAAATAGATTGTAGCATAGCTACTTGTCAAGTCGGTAGAATATAGAGTATAATGTATATCCATTACACATAGATGTGATGGATATAACTAAAGAAAAAAACATAACATGTTTAGGGTCAATAGATAATAAAGATATTTTTAATTATTACTGTGCCTATAATTTTGACAATTGGAAACCTCCGATTGAAAGAGTCTCTTGGGTAGAATCGCAAATCACAGGTAAAAATATTTCACTAATTGACATTGGGTGTGGTGCGTATCCGGTTTCATCCAATATACAGGCAACATATAAAGTTGGTGTTGATATATCACTCCCAGCCGCGAGAAAAGTGCAGGAATTATTTAACGAAATTTACTTATTTGATTTAATAACCTTGACTAAAGATCAAATTCCGAACTTAATTAATAAATTTGACTATGTGATTATGAGTGAAACTTTAGAACATTTTGAAAATATTTTTGATATCATGGTCAAACTACAGTGGTTTCTCAAACCAGATGGAAAAATAATATTAACATACCCAAATCACTATAGTATCTCAATGTTACTTGATTATATTACCCATGGTTTTAATTATTTACGGTATAAGGATTTTATGGAAGGACATTTGACTTTTTATAGTAAAAAACAACTAGATCTAGTTTTTGATATTGCAGGATATGGAATACGTTCTTTTGATGCACGACCATGTGATATTATTCCGAATCGATTTCCCAATGAAACAAATCAATTTTGGAAATTTATCGCTAAGATTTTTCCGCATCGTTTCGCTCATCAGTTTTTATATGTATTAGTTAAAGATATAGAGCCTAAGTATTTACCAAATAGATTTAAGGTAACAAGAGATAAGGGTGTTCGAGTTGTTAAAGGAGTTAGTCAAATAACAGATTACACACCGGAACTAGCTAAGATAAGCTCATCGACTAAAGAGGTTTGAGGATTTTTTCTTCTCACTACTACTTTTTGAGATTGATATAAACGTTCAAGCGAGAAGGGTTTATCACCATAGTTTGCTTGAGTAAATCGTACATTGTTAAACACTTCCGGATCATCTTCCCATGCATTCCACCAACCAATGATAGTTGAGAAATTTGGATTAGTTTGTGCAAATTGTGCAAAATCTTTGGGAATAGCAATCGCTGCAGGATGTAATACTCTACCAACAGGATCTCCCACCTCTTTCCGTTGGCCAAGAATTGCAATTGGTTGTGAACCTTGAAATGGAATACCGAGTAGGAACATTAAACGTTTTAAAACTGTGTATTGATAACGAGTATGACCACTTCCATAAGCAGTTAAGTCATACCCTTGATTATTTGCTGAATCGACATCGGTTTCATAAAGATTTGACGCATGATCAGATAAGTATTCTAAGGCTGCTCTGGCATTATCATTTCCTTCAAACCACTCCCAATAACAACGTTCAAATACTAAAGTGGCAAATTCCGCTGAAGTTAAAATTCTATTAAAATCTGGAAACCCACGCATATCAAAAGCAACATTCCATTGGTCTCGTCCAGCTCCATACTGTTGGTTCCTTCGATCAACTTCTTTTGGAGTTCTTCGTCCCCAATAACCGGGTGCCTTTTCAGCAATATCCCAAACATGTTCGGAAAATGGATTATTAATTTCGATTAGCGTCAATTGCTCAAGTTGTTCATTACTGATTGTATCTATTCCGAAATTCGTTAACGTTACTAAATTATCTAATAATTGAAGAGGTATTTGGACTTCATGAAGTATGGTTTCCATGGAAGATTTCCATTTTTCTACTTTTCTGAATAAATCTGGAGAAGATTCTGGTTTAGCATAACGAAAAGCACCATTAGCAAACCAAGAATAATATTGTACAACTTCCCTACCAAGAACGGTAAGTCCATTTCCAACAATTAAACCATATATTTCACCAATAGATTGATTATTAACTCTGATTTTCAACGCGCGTCCAATCTGACTTTCACGCCAGTTCTCAGGAATCTCGAATTCACCCGCACGATTTTCTGATTGAATAAATCCAACAAAAGGTTCTTGTGCAAAGGATCCTTGATCAGCAGTTCGAAAAACTTCAGATGATGTAATTTGCTCTTTAGGTTTTGGTAATTCTACTGGAGGTTTTATAGGACTTAACACATTAATTATAGTATCACATGGCGACAAAACTCTTTAGGCCGTACTTCTTTGTACGCTTTTGAGAGTCTTGTCGCCAATTAAAAGGGAATTGCACCCTTATTGCATGATTATCGGAAGCATCACCCGTGCTGTACCGCATTCTTTCCCTACTGGGCGTGTGGGGCTCCAACCCGCGCACTTCCCGTATTCTTCTGGGGATGCGGTTTCAACCCAGGCACCATGCAGCAGTGCCCGCTGGGTGTCGGGATCGTAATACGCCAGTCGCAATTCAAAGGTCATGATCACCAGTCCCGCTTCGGGGTGATCATATACCATCGAGAACAAACCTCCTTGTTGATCCTTTGACAAGGTGATTTGGATTGGTTGACCATCCGTTGATCCTAGACTTAATTCCGACCAGTCCCGAAGTGTTCCAAACTCACCTACAGAAGCACTGGATACCCCTGAATTCGGTTGTTTCTCGAGAACTAGCCGATTATCATCCACCCCAACTACTCTGAAGTTCAAGTAGGTGGAGATATTCGGATGAGTCATCAGCGCGTACTTGAGATCCGAATACTTCCGGTACGGAATCTTGTGCTCCGGGATGTGAAACACGACGGGACGGTATGCCCAATCCACATAGTACTGGTCGTACTCGATGATGCCCCACCCAACGAAGCAACGATAGAGCACATTTTGGGTGAGAATGTACTCATCGTAAGTCATGGATGTTTGGGACCCCTCCATGTCCCAGTATCGGATCGAATCCCAGAACACATCTCCAACCGTTGGGATTACGACACCGACTGCTGCGTAAGGTGCGACAAAACGGGTGGTTTGCAGTACCATCGTTGCCGCGGATCCACCGATGGCTCGGATTGTTGGGAGGCCAACCGTCACCAGTCCTGGCACATAGCGCTGCCAGAAACTGATTTGCTGTTCGGTATCGCCAATAACAACCCGGATCCAGCGTGGAGCACCACTCTGAACAGCGTATCGGTATGCAAGACGCGCCAACTGTGGATCAGTTCCAGTATCGAACTCAAGTCCTCGTACTTGGGACCACTGGATCACTCCGTCAATGACATACTGATACCGGCTGATGTCATAGATCCGCGATACATTCGCCCGTGGTATTTCAACCACGACATTCATCGGCAGATTTGCGAGTAGCCTTTCTGCCTCGGTCAATGCTCGCCAATACTGTAGTTTTCCCTGTGCCCAGTGCAGTAGTATGCGTGATACTTCTTGCTTCGCTGCGCTTGGAGCTACCTTTGGGTTTCTCGCCCATTCGGCAAACTTGTTCTCCAACATCGCAACATAGTTACTGCACGATGCTTCAGTGAAACATCGGGTAGCATCCTTTGCGACGTTTCGGGCATGTGCCCAAGTTTCGACTGTATCTTTGGCAACCCACAGCTTGTCGCCAAGATACTGGCCTTCTGTAGCCCCAAAGGGATTTTCTCCAGGGAGCCACTTCCGGTTGAGTACTTGATACGCCAGTCCTCGATTCCAGAGCTGTTCAAAGCTCAGGATTCCTTCGCGGGCCTTAGTTACCAACGCGGACGTTCCGTGATTCAACAGGATTGTTTCAGTATCTGTTCCTGTTCGGATTGCTCCATACAGAAGTGCAATTTCCGCGGGTGCAGAAATCTGAAACTCCGGATCTGGTTCTGGCGTTTGCGTTGGTGTCGACGTAGGCAAAGGAGTTGCCGTTGGAATTGGTGTTGGGGTTGTAGTCGGCCATGGCGTATTCGTCGGCAGTGGAGTCCTTGTCGTAGTCGGCCAGGGTGTGTTTGTTGGCCAAGGCGTGTTGGTCGGCCATGGAGTTCGTGTCGCAGTCGGCCTGGGTGTGTTTGTTGGCCATGGAGTCCTTGTCGAAGTTGGCCAGGGCGTGTTGGTTGGCCAGGGTGTATTCGTTGGCGGTACAGGGGTGTTGGTTGGCACCGCACCGTTGGTGACGGCATACATACCCCAATAATCCACCCCAAAAATCGACGCAACCCATTCACGCTGGCTGCTGACGACTTCGATCCAGAACGTATCTCCCTTGAGCTGGTTGGTCCAGTTAGGGTCAACATTCAGGTTGTAGTAAGTCCAGACACTTGCCTGCGGCCAAGTACATTTGGCCACACGGTATCCTCCAAGCGTTGATCCTGAACCTGTTTTGATCCAGAGAACAAGATCATTGTTATCGAAGATGCAGGTACCGTAGTGTTCTGGCCGAACCGCCACAACCAAGTGCAACTCAGTTGTGTTCTCTGGTACTGGCGCTGCGCTGTAGTCAGCCATCTTATACGTTCCTGGCGAACCGTACGGGTGTACGTAGCGGTACGATCCCGAATAGGCGGTGGCAGTGTCTCGCCACCAGTCGCCTAGATCGGTTGGGTCCATTTCATCCCGAATAATCAACCAGGTTGAGTCCTGCGGGGATACGGCAGCTTGTGCCTGTGCCAGGTTCTCGGCGTCGATTACGACACCTTTGTTAGCTGAAGATATCAGTGATGCCGCCGGTGTCGCTTTGCTTGCTGGGGCTTCCTGCTGTGCATTTGCCTTGGGGACAAATGTGACCAGAATACAGAGAATCAAAAAGATGCATGCAATACGAGGAATACCTTTCATGATGAGTCTCCTTGTGTGAATATGATAGGTGCTAAATCGCTAGGTTACGATTTGCACCTTGCGATATTGAAATTATATCAATACATATCGGATATGTAAATACATGGATATAGGTCTAGACTATCAGATAACAATAAGTTGCAAATAATTAAAGTAGAATGCTACTAATTTTGTAAATAATACAATGTTATAGGACGTATATCTTAAGGTATCAGAAAATAAAATATGTCAAACAGAAATATATTTAACTAATTCTAAATACGAATTAACCCACCTCTGTATGGGGCTCTTATGCGGTCCCACCTCGGCGGGTCAATTCTTTACACTAGTTGTAATTACCAACTAGTATTTGTCAGTATGACTAAAATATGAAAATATGTCAATGAATATTTGATGTGTTAAGTAAGATAGGAGTTGACTAAATACTGTTCCACCATCCGATGACTATTAAAATAACTACCAATTAATGCAATACATTGTTTTCTGATTTTGGTATATTCATCCTTGTTGGTATAAAACATTGGTAATATCACTTCATCTAATTTGTAATACAGATCATCACTATCATCGCTGTCGACACACACAATTTCGTTATCACCATAAATCGCTGGTTTTGCACCTATTGACCAACCGGTGATTCCTTCAATATGGCCTTCAATCCACCAACCATCTAAAACACTTAAATTTGGAACGCCATTAATTGAAGCCTTCATTCCACTTGTCCCAGATGCTTCTAAGGGCCTTTTAGGGGTATTTAACCATAAATCCACACCAGGAATAATATAACGAGCAACCCGAATATCATAATTTTTTAAAAATACAAGTTGAATATTTTGATGCAATTTGGGCTTCAAGTTTAAAATTTCATTAATCATACTTTTTCCCACTAAATCATCGGGATGGGCTTTACCGGCAAAAACAAGCTGCATCGGAAATTTTTCGGCAATCGAATTTAACCTTTTTAAATCATAAAATAATAAATCGGGCCGTTTATATTTAGTAATCCGCCTGGCATATCCAATTGTGATAACATCTTTTTTAAACAAAATACTTGTTTCATCCATAATATATTGATTTAAATTTCGTTTGTTTTCTAAATGAGCGTCATAAATCCGATAATCTGGAATTGTTAAGGCACCATGCAAGGCAAAGGGATCTTCATACCAAGCCGGAATAAATTCATCAAATAACATATGAAATGATGGAGATGTCCAATAACTATGGTGCACACCATTAGTAATTGCCGAGATTCGATAATCTGGAAACATTTTATTACTTGTTTCCGCATGTTTTTTAGCAACGCCATTGACTTTAGCACACATCGCCAAGGCCAACATTGTCATATTCAAATTATCTTCATCATCAAAGGCATGAGGGATCTTTGATAATAATGGTGCATCATTTATATATTGCTGCACAATTTTACGAGGAAAAACATCATGTCCGGAGGCAACTGGTGTATGGGTGGTAAAAACACAACGATTTCGTACGAATGCAATGGGATCAGTTATGGTCGGGTTTTTACTTATTCGATCTAAAAACTCTAGCGTTAAAAAAGCCGAATGACCTTCATTTAAATGAAAAACTGAAGGAGAAAGTTGAAGTGCTTCTAAGGCTTTAAATCCTCCAATCCCCAGGACAATCTCCTGTAAGATTCGATAGACTTTATTACTTGGGTAAAGCCGTTTCGTAATCTGGCGATACTCCGCATTATTCTTTTCGTAATTTGTATCCAAAAAGATAATTGGTACTTCATTCTTATGAATTCCGGTAATTTTATATTGCCATAGTCGAATAAATAAATCTTCATCACCGATTCTTACAATTACTTCCGGAGTTAAGCGATCTAAATATTGATCTAAATCCCAACGTTCGTATTTTTCAACTTGTAAATTATCACTTGAAAGTTCTTGGGTAATATATCCAGTTTCACTAAGAAGTGTAATACCTATTGCCGATAAACCTAAATCGGCCATTGAACGAAGCGTATCTCCAGCAAGTATCCCTAGTCCACCAGCATAGGTTGGAATTTCGGGATCGATTCCAATTTCCATCGAAAAATAAGCAATTAAATTATTATCTTTTAGTTGTAACATGGGCAGTAATTCTTACTTAATCATATACTATTAATTCAAAAACATCATTATTATGTATAAGTCAAGGACATATGCGACATACCTCCTTTCGAAACGAAGTACTCA
>CAZZFC010000008.1:0-10299 GCA_964653325.1 uncultured Candidatus Saccharibacteria bacterium
TAATTTTCCCTTCTTGAATATATTTGTTAATTGTATCGATATCATCACTTTTTACGCTAATTCCAAGTTGATCTTCGATTAATTTATCCGCCGCATATCGTTTGTGGGTGATTTTATCTTCGACTAAGGCATCAGCAAATCCATTCACATGACCACTAGCTTCCCATACTCGTGGATGCATAATTATCCTTCCATCCAGGCCATATACCTCATTCCGCTCAGTTACCATTTTTTTCCACCAGAGATCATAAACATTTTTCCGCAGTTGAGCGCCAAGAGGACCGTAATCATAGATCGCGTTCATTCCACCATAAATTTCCGAGTTTTGAAAAATAAAACCACGACGCTTGGTAAGTGAGACGATTTTGCTTAATAATGTTTCTACCATGGTCAGTTTACTATAACATATACCACTAATTTCCGTAAATATAAGGCTAATCTGATCATCCGCAAAATTTAATCTATAGGTTTGTATATTTAACCCAGCAATGTCTTGTAATCAAGTTAAATCGATAGTTGACACATAGTAGACATATGTAGTACTTTGATGGTGAATCATGGTGAAAAATGGTGAGAGAGGGAAATATGAAATCAAAAGTTACTAAACTATTTATCGGGGAATATAAAACTGCACTTACCGATGGTCACAGAGTGGCGATACCAAAGGCCTACCGAGATCAATTTGGTACCAATTCAATCATAATAACCCGAGGGTATGAAGGATGTTTAGTTGTAGTTGAGAAGGACAAGTTCAATGCTTTACTTGAAGGTGTTTTGGATATTCCATTCATTTCGGGTGACAAAAGGGAAACATCAAGATTTTTACTATCAAATGCTTTTGAAGTGAGTATTGATGCTCAAGGTAGAGTTATTATTCCTGATAGTTTAAGTAATTATGCTACTCTTTCGAGTAAAGATGTTGTTTTTATTGGTGTCGGGAGTTGGATCGAGATTTGGAATGGGCAAACTTGGGAACAGTATCAAACTAAATTATCAATGAATTCAAATGAAATTGCCAATCGGTTACTGGCAATCAAGCGAGCGTAAATGCACTTTTTATTCGTTCCCAACGGTGGGAATAGGTGATGGGAAATAACACTGTCCTTTACCTAATCCATGATTAGGTGACCCCGGACTTAATCGTCTAGCGACCATTTCTGCCGTTGCGGAACAATCGGAATTAAAAAATGATACATAAAGCAGTATTAAAAGAAGAAATCTTGCACTTTATACAACTTAAAAAGGGTGAATGGTATTTAGATGCCACCTTAGGCAGTGGTTTGGTTTCCCAATCAATGTTAGTTTTAGGTGCGAATGTGATCGCGATTGATTGTGATGAAACTTCCTTAAAATTAGCAACTGACCAAATTCAAAAACAAAATTACCCTGGTGTATTTGTTCCAATCGAAGGCAATTTTAGAGATGTTAAAGAAATATTGAATAAAATTGAAAAGCCAATGTTAAGTGGAGTGTTGTTTGATTTAGGAATTTCAAGTGATCAACTTGAAGACCCTCAAAAGGGATTATCATTCTTATCTGATGGGAAATTAGATATGAGGATTGATTCTGCATTGAATGTGACTGCCGAAGATCTCGTTAATGGCTTAGGTTATAAGGAATTAGTTAAAATGTTTATTAACTATGGCGAAGTAATTTATCCGCAATTGGTTGCCAAAGCGATCACTAATTATCGTAAAAATAAACTAATTCAGTCAACGACGGAACTTGCCGATATAATTCGGCGAGCCTATGGTTCTAAATGGCATCGGACAATCCACCCAGCCACGCAAGTATTTATGGCACTTCGGATTGCGGTAAATGATGAATTAAACAATCTTCGAATTGCTTTAACTGATGTCATTCCGTTAATTAAAACAGGCGGGCGCTTGCTGGTGATTTCGTTTCATTCACTTGAAGATCGAATCGTAAAAGATATTTTTAAAGGAAATCGAAACCTGAAGGTAATCAATAAAAAGCCAATCCTTGCTTCGTTAAGAGAAATAACGTCAAATTCACGGGCAAGATTGGCTAAGTTGAGAGTTTTTGAAAAAATATGAAATACAAAATTAAAATTAAAAAACAAACACAAACTCAAAATTATCGTAAGGTAGTTTTATTTATGATTGTAATCTTTGGTCTTTATTTTATACGGATTATTTATACGGCAAAAATTGCCACGATTGGTGAACAAGTTCGGCAGATTGAGCATCAGCGAAGTACATTAACCCAAGATATTAATCTACTTAATTCTGAAATCGCGCAAATGTCATCACTGAATGTGATTGAAAAGCGTGCGACTGAAGATTTAAAAATGATCAAAAATAACTCACGAATTGCTTATCTTAATCTTTGGCAAATATCCTCGATTTTAGCTAAAAATTGAAATGAGTTGGCGGTTAGAGTTAATCAAAATATTCATTATATTCGCTTTTTTCTGTATCAGTATACGGCTTTTTCAGTTAATGATACTTGATCATTCTAAATATCAAGTGATGGCTCAAAGACAACATATTGAAGAACGGGTATTACTTCCAAATCGTGGGGAGATATATGCCTCCGATGGTTACAAATTAGTTGTCAATTCCCCAACATATTTATTATTCGCGGTTCCCAAAGAAATGAATAGCAAAGAGTTAGAGTCAAATATCACCAAATTAGTAATATTTGTTTTACAACAAATTGATAAAGAAGATGTTCAAAACAATATTTCAGTTAATGGTACAAATTTGGTGAGTGACCAAAATATTACGCCACCGATCGATGGCCAAGATTTAGTTGATGTTTTTTGGCCAGCTAGCTTCCATACTCTAAAAGTTAGCTATGCAAAGGATAATGCTACCGATACAAAACTACTACTACTAAAGGAATATTTAAATGATAAATTTACCGAAAAGCTGAATGATATAAACAATGAATACGTTCAACTATTTGAAAAACTAACACCTTTACAAAAGAAACAAATTGAGGATTTTAACATTGATGGATTATTTTTCCAATTACAATATCGTCGGCAATATCCCGAGAGTAAATTGGCATCTCAGATATTAGGATTTGTGGGTAAAGATGAAGGGGGGGCAGATCAGGGATATTTTGGATTAGAAGGTTATTATGATCGATATCTATCGGGGAAACAAGGTTATGAAATTATTGAGAAGGATATCGAAGGAAAAATCATTCCATTTGGTGTTAGTAAGTTAAATTCAGCAACCCAAGGACGTGATTTGGTTTTGACAATTAGACGTGAGTTTCAATATATTTTGGAGCGAAAACTGGACGAAGCATTAGTTAAGTACAAATGTAAAAATGCGATGGGAGTTATTTTAGATCCGAATACGGGCGCAATTTGGGCTTTAGCAAATATCCCAAGTTATTATCCAGGATATTGGACAGATATGTTACGGGGTGAAACTGATGTAAGTAAAATTGAAGAATTTCAAAATTTAATCACGTCAGCTACATATGAACCCGGTTCGGTAATGAAACCGATCACAATGGCAATTGGAATTAATGAAGGATTGATTACCCCGGATTTAATATACGATGATAACGGACCAGTTGTTTATAGTGGTTATGCAGTGCAAACATGGAATAATCAATATCATGGCAAAATTACGATGACCCAAATTCTCGAACTTTCAGATAATACCGGGGCAGCTTGGGTCGGAACCCAAATTGGGAAAGAAAAACTATATAGTTATTTCACTAAATTTAATTTTGGAAAGGTGTTAAAAGTGGACATACAAGGTGAAGAACAAGGAATTATGCGTGATATTAACGATCTTCGCGATATCGATATTGCGAATATGTCGTTTGGTCAAGGTATTTCGGTTACCCCCCTACAGATGGTGACAGCTTTTGCCGCTGTGATTAATGGTGGAAAAGTATATAGACCATATTTAGTTGATCAAATGCTTGATCCAAGTGGTTACTCAAAAGTGATTCAAATTCAGCCGACGATAATAAATAAAATTATTAGTGAAAAAACTTCAACCGAGCTACGTTATATGTTAGAAAAAGTTGTTACTGATGGAGAATTTAAATGGTTTGTGAAACAAGCTGGAATGAATGAATATCGTATCGGTGGTAAAACCGGAACCGCTCAAATTCCGTTTGAAGGTCGTTATGATCCGAATAAAACCAATACAACTTTTATTGGTTTCGCACCAGTGCAATCACCAGTTTTTGTAATGTTAGTACGAGTGAGTGAACCTACTACCTCGACATCTTCTGCGGATACGGTTGTTCCACTATGGATGGACATTGCCAAGGAAATGATGCCAATTTTGGGGATTCCACCTACACAATAAATCACTTAAATACGTTATAATTAACTCCAACAATGTTTAAGAGTCTAATTAAAGAAAAAGGGGAAATTTCAATGCATGGGGCAATTACGTTATCAACTGATCCTCAGTTAATTAATCGATTAGTATTACTTAGTATCTGTACGAAAAATGAAATTATTATTAAACCCAATTTGACAAATTCTTTACTAAATCCATTAAATGAATTGATTCGTTTTATTGGAGGAAGTTATTCGGCGAAAAAGGAGTTAATTTATCAAGTTAAAGATATTAATACAATTTTAATACCACATACTATAATACCTGATTTTAATCTGCGTTTTATGGCAATGATGGCAATCCTAGGGCGAAAAAATGAAGCAGGAATGGAGATTGCAAATTTAGATGATTACGATAAAAAATTGTTCGAAATATATTATAAAAATTTAAAATTATTCCCATTTTCTACAAAAATATCGAAAAATTATTTCATAATTAAAAATAATCCGCCACTTCATGACCAATTAGTTATCGATGGTAGTAAGTTAAGTTATATTGAGGTATATGGGTTTACCCTTTTTGCTCTAGGAACGAACAAACCCTTAACTATCATAAACCCGGTAATTGATGAATATACATTTTATATATTAAATCAACTGAAAGAGTCATCAATTGTAAATTTTGTAGAAAAAGAAATAACAATAAATTCCGGATTACCCACTTTAACTTTTAATGATCTACCTGGAAGTACAATTGAACTACTGAGTTTGCTCATATTAACTGTCTATTGGAAAGGTGATTTATCAATAATTAATATTAAACAAACACAAATTATTGGGCTTTTAAATATTATCAATCGAATTGGAATTCCTTATAAAATTGAAGGTGAAACTTTACGAATATGGTGTGATCCAAATACTAAGTTTAAACCTATTAATTTTGAAGAAAAGGGTTTCCCTGGATTAATTGGGTCGTGGATCGAAATTATTTCACTTTTGAGTACACAAGTCTCGGGTGAAATAAATATTAAATTCAAGAATCCAAATCTTTTTGGTGAATATTTTCGAGCTAAAAGCTATGGTTTGAATATTATTCCAAATAACGACCAATCATTTTTATATCCTAAAACTTTTAAGTTAATTGGACCATCAAAAGTTAATTTTGAGAACTCCGATTTAAATCTTTCGAGAAGTAAAATACTTCCGTTAATACTATCTTTAATTGTTATTGAACCAATTGAACTAAAGGGTTTTGAATTAATCAGCGATGTTTTACCGGATTTAATTCCGAAACTAATAAAACTCGGTTTATCTCTAAAAGTGGTTGAATATTAATGAGTAGCCAAGAAATAATAATTTTACATGGTTGGGGTGCAAATAAATCCAGATTCATTAAACTACAGGAACAATTGTTGGAATCTGGAATCTATTCCAAGATTCCAGATTTACCAGGATTCGGAGAATCAACGCAATTAAAATATCCATGGAATATCGATAATTATGTTGCTTGGTTAGATATATATATCGGAAATCGTCGAGAGGTAATATTAGTTGGGTATTCTTTCGGCGGTCAAATCGCAGTTGCCTACAGCTTAAAATATCCGCAAAAAATAGCTAAAATCATTCTCGTTGCTCCCGCGGCAATTAGAAAAACAACTTCTCAACTTAGCCCCAAATATTTAATTACTAAGATTGGTAAATTTGTATTTAATTTACCGATATTAAATATATTCGATCAGTTAATTAGAAAGTATTGGTATAAATTAGTTGGTAATCCTGACTATTACATAGCCTCTCCGATTATGAGGCAAACAATGCAAAAAATTATTACAGCAGATTTATCAAATCGATTAAGTGAAATTCAAAAGCCGGTGTTATTGTTGTGGGGAAGTAATGATAAATCGACGCCTTTTATTCAAGCTCAAATATATCTTAACAATATGTCAAACTGTCGATTAGTTGAATACCCAAATGCTGACCATTATTTTATTTATAATCAAACCGAAAAAGTGATTGACGATATTATGAAATTCATTACTGAATAAATGCGAACATTATTATTTTGGTTATACATTTGGCAATTAAAAGAATATCGATTAGATCGATTTGTTACGTATATTAATGAGTTAAGAATCCAAGATATTTTGTATATATTTTTTATTGGATTACCGAAAAGACCAATTATTACATTTAAAATACTGTATATCAGTTTATTGTCTGTCGTAATTGGTTTTATTGGATGGAATTTATTTTATGACATAGGCTTAATGTGGCTACAGGTAATTATTTGTACATACTTCTTTGTACCAATTTGGGTTACATTGGCAGTTTTAATTGTAAATATACCCACCTGGATTGTTATGAAAATAATTGTTCGGATAGCAAAATATAAAATCCAAAGAATTAAAAATTTAATAGTAATTGGAATTACCGGATCTTATGGTAAAACAACCGCAAAGGAATATATTGCTGATGTACTCCAAACTAGTTATAAAGTCCTGCGCACTCATCAGGGTGAAAATACGATAATCGCAATTGCAAAACAAATAATTTTTAATCTAGATAATTTGTTTCAGGTTTATATTGTTGAAATGGGAGCTTATAAAAAAGGAGAAATTAATGCAATTTGTAAACTAACCAAACCTACAATTGGGGTATTAACTGGGATTAATCAGCAACATTTAGCATTATTCGGAAATCAACAAAATATTATCGATGCTAAATTTGAATTACTCGAAAGTTTACCACCAGATGGGGTGAGTGTGGTGAATGTCGCCAACGAGATAATCTCAAATAATATTAGTCGAATTAAAACTGAGTCAGTTCTGCGGTATGAAAGTCACTCAATTGAAGAAAATAAAAATGCTGCGATTCTAGTCGGAAAGTATTTCGGTATTAATGACGAACAAATCAAACTGGGTTTAGCTAATAATATCGCCATGAAAAACCGTATGCAAATAATTAAACTTAAAAATGGGTCACTGATAAATAATACTTATTCCAGTAATCCAACGGGATTTGAAAATTCGTTACTAGAGCTTTCCGTAAGTTCTGGTACTAAAATAGTTGTGACTACTGGAATTTACGAATTAGGAAAGATGAGTCAAGAAATTAATGGGGATTTTAATCAAAAATTAGGTCAGAACCACATTCAAACATTTTTAGTAGAGCCAATGCATTATAAATATTATCCGAACGCAATTCTGGTAAATAAGCTCAAACAACTGATCACTTTTATTGATAAATATGATAATTTTACAATTTTATTGGAAGGTAGACATCGGTTGATAAATCAATTATTAGAATATTTAAAGAAAAATTATGCATAAACTAATCAGTATTGGTTTATCCCCAAATGTTCAGTATCGGGATGTAAAACTTGCATTGCAAACAATAATACAACCATGGATTTGGTATCAAAAAATAGCAACTAACAAATTGAGTGAAAAGTTGTCTGATTTGCTAGAGATTCCTAAACAAAATATTTTTTTAACAATTAGCGGTCGGAGTGCAATATTTCAGGCACTTAAAGTTATTGGGATCAAAGAAGGGGATGAAGTAATTATCCAAGCATTTACGTGTGTGGCGGTGGTTAATCCGATCTTGTGGCTAAATGCCAAACCAGTTTATGTTGATATCATAAAGGAAACACTAAACATGGATATTTGTGATTTAAATAATAAAATCACTCCTAAGACCAAAGCAATTATTCTTCAGCACACATTTGGTTTACCTTTTACCGAAATCGAGCAAGTTAAAGCAATGATAAAATCGCGAGATATTTCTATCATTGAAGATTGTGCCCATAGTTTAGGAGCTAAGATCGAAAATCAAAATGTGGGAACAATTGGTGATTTTGGAATATTAAGTTTTGGTCGCGATAAAATGGTCAGTTCAGTTTTTGGTGGTGCACTAATTGTTAATAACCCAAAATATCAAAACTTAATTCAAACGAATTTAGTTGAATTGCCAAAGGCGTCACGAAAGTGGATTATTAAGCAATTACTGCACCCAGTTTTAACTTATTTAATTATTAAATCTTATCATTTGGGAATTGGAAAAATTCTGCAAAAACTATTATCGAAATCAGGAGTTTTATCTAAAGCTACTTCGAGGCAGGAAAAAGGATGTGGCGTAATTCCAAATTGGATTGAATGGCAATATCCAGATGCATTAGCCCGATTAGCGTTGCTCCAATTGAAAACATTTAATGAAGATTTAAACCGACGAAATATGATTGCTGAAAAATATTCATCGAATAAAATTATTAGTAGCCAATCAGATAATTCATCTCGAGTTTGGTTACGTTATCCGATATTAGTTGATGATCCGAATCGATTTTTTGATGAATTTAAAAAATTGAATATTTACCTGGGAGATTGGTATAATCAAGTAGTTGCACCCAAAGAAGTCAATTTAATTAAAGCTTGCTATGAATTGGGTATGACACCAAATGCGAAAAAAATTACCATGCAGATCATAAACCTACCTGTTTATCCCAAATTGACGAATTTGGAAATTGACGTCATTATTCAGGTTTGGAATAGTTTAATGCTAAAGAATCCAATTAATTATGGAAGTTAAAGAGGTTACCGACAAAGTAATTTGGCAGGATTTTTTAGGCAAATGTAGCGTTGTTTCTTTTCTGCAATCTTGGCAATGGGGGGAATTCGCTGTTAAGCAAGGTCGGAAAATATTCAGATTGGGTTTATATAAAAAAGATTTATTAGTTGGGGTTAATCTGATGATTGAAGTTATTTCTAAACGAGGTAATTATTTAGAATCACATGCGGGACCGGTATTTTTAACATCTAATTCTGATTATTTTGATTTTTTTCATCAAGAAATGGTTGCAATTGGCAAACGCGAAAAAGTTCATTTTATTCGAATTCGTCCCAGGGAAATGTATTCAGATGAAGAATTGCTTACATATCTAAATCGGGGATATATTAAAGCACCGATGTATTTCCAAGCGGAATATACTTTACTCTTGGATTTAACTAAAACCGAAGAAGGGTTAATGCAAGGTTTACGTAAACAAACCCGTTACTATGTTAAAAGGGCAAAAAATAATAACATCAATATCCGCTTTTCTAAAGATAAAAATGATCTTGATTTATTCTTTACAATTTATCAAGAAACCGTTAAACGACAACAATTTATTCCGTATTCAAAGGTTTTTTTCATAAATGAATTTGACAGTTTTTCTCCGGATAATATCGAGTTAGTTTTTGCTGAAGTAAACGATAAAGTAGTGGCTACCGCAATGTTAATTTATTTTGGTGAAACAGTATATTATCATCATGGTGCTTCAGTTAAAACTGAACCAGATATATACGCACCTTATCTATTACAATGGGAAATTATTAAACATGTAAAAGAGATTGGTCTAAGAACCTATGATTTCTTCGGAATTGCTCCAACCGATGATGAAAAACATACACGGTCTGGACTTACAATTTTTAAGCGGGGATTTGGCGGAGAACGGGTACGTTATATGCAAACATTAGATTATCCAATTCACTGGCGATATTGGCCAATGTATTGGTATGTGAAATTTGAAAGGATTAAGAAGCATTTATGATTAGAAAAATTAAAAATATTGGGCATTTATTTAGAGCTATTTTAGCGAATATTATTTATGGGTTTCCTGCTAAAAAGTTAAAAGTCATTGGTATTACTGGAACGGATGGAAAAACCACAACCTGTTTTTATTTATATAATATTTTACTGAAGGCGGGTAAAAAAGTGGCGGTGATTACTACGATTGAAGCGCGATTTAATGATAAGGTAGTTGATGTCGGGTTACATGTAACCAATCCGGATGCAATTGCGTTACCTAAATTATTAAGGCAAATTGCCAATGAAGGGATTGAATATGTGGTTTTAGAGGTGACGTCACATGGTATTGATCAACATCGAATTTGGGGAATTCCGTTTATGATTAATGGATTAACTAATATTACTCACGAACATCTGGATTACCACAAAACATTTGAACAGTATCAAAAGACTAA
>CAZZFC010000009.1:0-10211 GCA_964653325.1 uncultured Candidatus Saccharibacteria bacterium
GTGATACCACAGGAGGTGTTGCAGGGGCGATTGGATGTTCATTGGCAAAAAGCTATGGAGACTTAATTTTACTATTGCGTAATCGGGGACAATATGTAGAAACTATTCCAGGGCAAAAAGTTAGTACGAGATATGATAAATCCCACTATGAATTATTTAAAACTGGGGTACACGGTGAACGACATTATGGTATTCGAACCGGTTTCCCTTCGACCGAAATCGATGGGGTGATATTGAAAGATCTCCTTTTAGATGAGGATCTGTTGACAACATTAAGTAGGGAACAAATATTTTTCAATATCGCGAATAATGGATTCTATGTTCCAGTCGCCAGAACTGATGGAACTGTAATCTTTACCGAAGCTGATTATCAAAGGTATCGGATCAATCAGACAGAATTACAATCGAAACTAAGCTCGGAGGACTATCAACCCCAAGAACTAGTTGATGAATTGAAGAAATCACCATATATCCAAAGGTTATATGAAATGGATGCTGGGACTAATGAAAGTACCGAGAGTCATACGACTAAAGTAATGCAGCGATTTGAATATTATATCGAAGCTGATTTTGGCGGAAAAGTCTTTACGACGGAAGAATTTAGATTAATGTTAGCTTTGCATGATATTGGAAAACCAATGGCTGTCAAAATGACTGGTTCAACCGAAGCACAGCATGAATATACGGTTCAAACTTTACGGTTTGCATTACAAGCGACGGGTTTATCCAGTCGAAAAATTGAATCAATGATTGCATTTGTGAATCAGGATGTGTTAGGTGAGTTTATTCAAGGTAAAGTAACCGTTGAACAGACATCTCACGAATTGTCTGAACTAGCCGAAGCAATGGGTATGCCACGGCTTGATTTGCTAGAAAATGTGCGTCAATTTTTAATCTGTGATGCTGGTTCGTATGAGGGTTTACAAGATAGCTTTAAATATTCTGGTGATGGGAAACAAGTTGAACTAGCGGATGACGTTCAAGAAAAATACAATTTGCTAGTTGAAGCATTAAAATAACACGAGTTGAATTAAAATTATTCTTGATTTGATGAGGGAGTAACCGGCTCAGCCTTTGTTTTTCGAGGATCGTCCCAGGAAGCGTATTTACAATCGGGGTATTTACTGCAACCGTAGAAAATTTTACCCCGTTTCGTGCGACGGGTGATGATATCGCCATCTTTACAGTCTGGACATTTAAGACCAATAGTTTCCACAAATGGTTTGGCATATTTACACTCTGGGAAATTAGAACAAGAATAAAATTTACCGTATTTGCCAAGTTTTAATACTAAATTATGATTACAATCCGGACATTTCTCGGTTAACTCCTCGAGAATTTTATAATCTTTACGGTCAAGGCTTTTATCTTTATCCGTTAGTTCTTTTTCAAATGGGATATAAAAATCGGCAATAATCTTTTGCCATGTAATTTTCCCCTCCGCCACTATATCTAACTTTTCTTCCATTTCGGCGGTAAAATTTAAGTCCACAATATTAGTAAAGTGATCAGAGAGTAGATTAGATACCGCGTTGCCAATATCGGTAGGGATTAAATAACCATTTTCCATGAAAGTGTAATTACGACTTTCAATGGTACCAATAGTTGGCGCATAAGTGCTTGGTCGGCCAATCCCATGTGTTTCCATTTCTTTAATCAGCGATGCTTCTGAATAACGGGGTGGTGGAGTAGTCTCGTGATTGCTAGATTCGATTTTGGAGATTTGAACCTGTTGTTTTTCTTTTAATACGGGCAATTCTTGCTCGGTTTCTTCACCATTCCAGATTCGCATAAAACCATCAAATAAGATGACGCTACCAGATGAACTGAAAAGATACTGATGATTGGTTTTTTCGGTAGGAATAAATGTGATTTTTTGGGTGTTAAATTGAGCGTTTTCCATTTGGCAGGCGGTCGTGCGATTACTAATCAGTTGAAACAATTCGCAAGCTTCTTCACTGACGTTTGACGTGATTTCATTGATGAGTTCCTTCTCATCGCTGATTTGGGTGGGACGAATTGCTTCATGAGCTTCTTGGGCATTCTTTTGTTTGGATGCATAGATTTTGGTATTGGGTGGAAGATATTTTTCCCCAAAGCTTTTTTGAATGTATTCTCGTAAATTTTTAACAAAATCAACGGATAAATTTGTTGAATCAGTTCGATGATAGGTGATATAACCTTGTTCGTAAAGCTGTTGTGCTAGTCGCATGGTTTGTTTAGGGCTAATATGTAACCTAGTTGAAGCGGTTCTTTGTAATGAGGCGGTCGTAAATGGTGCTGGCGGAGATTTTTGGATCGTTTTTTGTTCAATACTGTTAACGGTAAGCGTTTGAACACCCGATATATCGGTAATTTGAGAGTTTAATTTCGCTTCGGTATTAATTGAAGTTGAACTATAAGTATAAGGTCCGGCAAACAAATCTAAAGTTTGTTTGGTTTCAACAACTTCTTCATCAATATGGGTTAATTCGGCTTTGAGTTCTTTGGAATTGTGATTAACTAGCGCATAAATTCGATAATATGGTGATTTCTTAAAGTTAATCCTTTCCTTTTCGCGCTCAACGATTAATCTTAATGCCACGGATTGAACTCGCCCGGCTGACAGTCCGTATTGAATTTTTTTCCATAAGAATGGACTGAGTTTATATCCAACCAAACGGTCAAGTACTCGACGAGCCTGATAAGCATCAACCAAATCAAAATTAAATCCACGAGGAGATTCAAAAGCTTTTAATATTGCGTCTTTTGTAATTTCCGAGAAAACTACCCGTTTGTAATGTGATTCATTTTGAAGATCTACTTTCCCGTCTTTATTTAAGCCACCTAAAACTGAAGCAATATGCCAGGCTATTGCTTCTCCTTCACGATCTAAATCTGTCGCAAGATATATAACTTTAGATCTTTTAGCTTGGCTAATAAGTTCTTTAATAACTTTGGATTTACCAGTCATTTCTTCGTAAAGTGGGGTAAAATTATTGTCCACATCAATTCCAAGTTTACTTTTAGGTAAATCTACAATGTGACCTTTGGAACTGATGACGGTAAATTCGTCACCTAAGTATTTTTGGATACTTTTAGTTTTAGCAGGTGATTCTACGATCACGAGGTTTGTTTTTGGGCTTTTCATAATTAAGTAACTTTATCCATTTTAAACTAGTTGTCAAAACATACCTATAATAAAGCCGCAAAAAGGATGTGTTTACGAATTGATGATTTTAAACTATCAGATCGTTATGAAATCATGATTGTTCAATCGGACAAGGAAGGATATAATCGGCATGTTTACAACACAATAAATTCGTGTTGCTTGTTAGGGGGTGTTGCAATGTGCCAAGAAAAAAACAAACAAATAGTGCGAAAGCACAACAAAATACAAACGATGATGATGCAACAGCTGATATTACAAAATCGGCGATTAATTCTATTACTGTCGATGTAAAGGCAAATAAAAAGTCATCGGATACAATCAAATCGACAGCAATCCCAACATATAATATTGATGAAGATGAATTGGTGGATACAACCGTAACTGCGAAAGCTGGGAAACGACCAGTACATGTTCACGTCACCGTTCGTCAAGGTGAATCAGTCGAACAAATGTTACGTCGGTTTAACTGGGCAGTCACTCGTTCGAAAGTGATTGATACCTTAAAGGATAATCAATTTTTTGAGAAACCGAGCAAGCGTCGTCAACGTGAAGAAAAAATGCGATTAACCCAACGCCGGGATGATTAAATCGATTTCAATTAGTTTTTATTTAACCAATCATGAGAATATGAAGAAGGTGAATAAACGGGTATTTGGGAAGACGGCAACTACTGATGTAATTTCGATACCACTAAATGAATCCTACGAAACAAAAGAAATGGTTGGGGAAATTATTGTTAATCAGGATCAGGTTAAAGTGAATGCTAAAAAGTTTAAAGTAACATATAAGGCAGAACTTGCTCGCGTGGTAGCACATGGGGTTTTACATTTACTTGGAGATAACGATGATAATGAAGAATCGCGTCAGGCGATGAGAACCATTGAAGATTCAATTATTAAAGAATTTTAAGGAATAATTTTATGGTAAGACATAAAAAACAAAGTATCGGTTCATATTTTACGGCTTTTAAATATGCCTTGGAGGGATTAGTCCACGCCTATCAGCAACATCCAAGTTTTAAAATAGAAGTGATTGCAGCGATAATGACGATAATTTTAGGGGTAAGTTTGCATATCACTCGAGGAGAATGGATTATTATCACCTGGGTAATTTTTTCGGTTTTAGTTGCGGAACTTTTAAATACTTCGGTTGAAACCGCATTAGATTATTTGGCAATTGAGCACCATATTGATGTCAAAATTGCTAAAGATGTGGCGGCGGGAGCGGTTTTACTTTTATCAATTGCATCCGTAATTGTAGGTGGATTAATATTTATTCCGCATATTCTGAATCTTTAGAGTGGTACTATTACAGATGTGAAGATAATCGTGGGACTTGGCAATCCAGATCTAAAATACGCAAACACGCGCCACAATGTTGGTCACTTAATGATTAAATGGTTAGGCGAAATTGACGGTTCTATTTTAATAAAAACGGATACATATATGAATAAATCCGGATCATTTATTCAAACAGTGCTACAAAAGTATCGGTTGATGCCGAATGATTTAATTGTGATTCACGACGATTGGGCATTTGATGTTGGAGTATTTAAACTGCAATTTAATCGTAACCATAATCGGCATAATGGAGTGATTGACGTTATGGATAAACTCCAAACTAAAGCTTTTTGGCGCGTTCGGGTTGGAATTGGTAAGTGTAAAATAGGTCAGGAATCATCCGAATATGTACTGACTAAATTTACAAAAGATGAATTAGTTATGATTAAGAAGTTAAATAATTCAGTGAAAGAAGCAATTAAAGGAATTAAATAAAATGAGTTTTTCGTTATACCAAAAATATCGTCCGAATAACTTAGATGAAATAGTCGGGCAACCAATAGTCGTAACGATCCTAAAAAACGCATTAGCTTTAAATGAAGTTAGCCATGCTTATTTGTTGATCGGGCCAAGGGGAACTGGGAAAACCAGTACTGCTCGAATTTTAGCTAGGGAATTAGAAATTAGTGGAGTGGATTTAATTGAAATTGATGCGGCAAGTCATCGAGGAATCGATAAAATTCGGGAGATCAAAGAATCCGTATTATTTATGCCGCTTCAAGGTAAGCGAAAAATGTATATTTTAGATGAGGTGCATATGTTAACAACGGAAGCCTTTAATGCATTATTAAAGACCCTGGAGGAACCACCAAATTATTGTTATTTTATTTTATGTACTACTGAACCATACAAAATCCCGGTAACAATTATGTCTCGGTGTCAAAGACTAATATTTCATAAAGCAACGAATGATCAGATTATTGAGTATCTTAAACATGCAATTGAAGCTGAAAAGATTATAGTTAAAAACGAAGAAAGTTTGCATCAAATTGCAAATCTAGCGGATGGATCGTATCGTGATGCGTTAGTTGTTCTTGAGGGTACTATGGGATTATCTCGCGATAATGTATTAGGGCCCATAGATGACCCACAGGGTGCATCAGGCGTGTCTTCAGACCACTCGATATATATGTACAACTTATTGATACAAGGTTCAACAAAAGAGTTTATTAATAAGTTGAAATCCATGGTCGGAACCGATGCGGTAATTCGAGTATTATTGGGGATGATTAGTGAACAAGCCCAAAGTGATGCTATAAATCTAGGTCCCCATAGTATGTCAGGAACTGCAATGGTTAATAGTCCGATAGATGTACTTGTTGCGATCAATAATATTGAGTCACGAAGAATATATTCTGCCAATCTATTAGTACCGATTATTATCGAAGTATCCAAATTAAAATCAATTAATGATTCACCCAATGAAATCATAGGTGAACCAAAATTAAAAATAAATAAAACCATTGAAGTTACTTCCCAAACAAATTTTCAAACAGATTATTTAAATCAACTGATTGAAGAAATAAAGCAAATCAAACCAACGCTTGAGACACTACTGCGTGCGGTTAAAGATTATAGAATTGATGATGACGGAGTTATTACGTTAACTTTTAATTATATTTTTCATAAAGATAAGCTAGAAAAGAAAGAAAATTTAAAAATCATTGAGGAAATTGCCTCAAAAATCCACGCGAAAACCGTACGAATCCGTTGCCAGGTTAATAAACGTGAAACTACCGCGGAAGTTGTGAACCTTTGGGATAATTTTTCGGGGAATCCTCCCAACGATTTCAGTTCGATAAAACCTGCAAATTCGAGTAAACCCAAGTCTAAAGGAGCAAAACAAAATGAGGTAAGTCCGGATTTACTCAAGGTTGCCCAAGAGGTATTTGGTGGACAATTAATTGAATAATTAATTATAAGTTGCAGAGAATCAGATTGTTTGTTAATCTATAAAACTATGTTTGACAAAATTAAACAATTAAATGAATTTCGGCAAAAAGCGCAACAGATGCAAAATGATTTGTCAAAGGAAGTGATTGAGGTATCTTATAAGGGAGTAGTGATTCGCATTTCAGCTAATCTTGAATTAATTGAATTTTCGACCACCAAAGCTTCCGATAATGATATTAAAGATGCGGTTAATCGGGCAATTAAGGAAGCGCAAAAAATTGCTTCACAAAAAATGCGTGGTCAAATGGGAGATTTAGGCTTAAATATCCCAGGTTTATAATATTTACATGACGATAATTCCCCAAGTATTGACTGCGTTAACCGATGAACTCCAAAAGTTACCTGGCATTGGTCCGCGTACCGCCGAACGTCTATCTTATTTTTTATTACGTGCTCCGGTTGCTGATGTTAAGAAGTTAGGTGAGTTATTATCCACAATTCGCGACCAGATTATTTCCTGTGAACGATGTTTTAACGTGTCAACCAAGTTAATGTGTGAAATCTGTGCTGATCCCAAAAGAAATAAAAACCAAATATTGGTTGTTGAAGAGCCTTTAGACACAATCGCGATTGAAAAAACGAACCGATTTCAGGGTGTATATCATGTATTGGGTGGTGTAATTGATCCTTTACGAGGAGTGGGGGTTGAAGAATTACGAATCGCAGAATTAATTAAACGGACTGAAATTTTATCTCCTAAATCTAGCGAACTAGAAATCATTCTAGCGACTAATCCCTCGACGGAAGGGGAGACTACTGCGATTTACATTCGTAAAATCATCAAAGAAAAATTCCCTGATCATAAAATATTAATTACACGGCTTGCTCGAGGGCTTCCGGTTGGTGCAGAATTAGAATATGCCGATCCAATCACAATTATGCGCTCACTGGAAGGACGGAGCAGTTACTAAAGGTTATAATAGAATTAATGTTAAAACTTTATAATTCATTATCTCGTCAAAAGGAAGAATTTAAGCCGATTAATCCACCGAAAGTAGGTTTTTATACTTGTGGACAAACCGTTTATGATCATACTCATTTAGGTCATATTAAAAAATATATCGGTGATGATTTAATCCGTCGAACATTGCAATATTTGAGTTATGAGGTATTTCATGTACAAAATGTTACTGATGTTGGACATCTCGAATCGGATGCGGATGAAGGTGAAGATAAATTAGAAAAAGGTTCCCGAAAATTAGGAATCGATGTATTACAACTAGCGCGTAAATTTGAGGATGAATTTTATGCGGATTTAAAGGAAGTCAATATTCTATACCCACACGTGGTGCAAAGAGCAGCGGATGAAAAGTCAATTAAAGAACAAATCCGTTTGATAGCAATTCTATTGGATAAGCGATATGCTTACATGACTGATAGTGCGATTTATTTTGATGTCGCAAAACTTCCAGATTATAATCCGTTTTCAAATCAACCATTATCGGAAAAGATCGCGGGAAGTCGAGAAGATGTTATTGTTGATCCCAATAAACATAATTCAGCAGATTTTGCTTTATGGATTTTTAAAAAAGGAATCCATACAAATCATGCTTTGTTTTGGAATACTCCATGGGGAGATGGTTTCCCAGGTTGGCACATCGAATGTTCGGCAATCAGTATGCAGAATTTAGGTGAATATATTGATATTCATACTGGAGGAATTGACCATTTACTTGTACATCATCCAAACGAAATCGCCCAGAATTATGGGATCACTGGTCATCAAGTTGTAAACTATTGGGTCCATCATGAATTCATGATGATCGATGGTCGGAAAATGAGTAAGAGTCTAGGTAATTATTTTACGTTATATGATGTTAAAAATAAAGGTTTTGACCCTTTAGCGATGAGATATTTCGTCTTAAATGCCCATTACCGAAAACAGATTAATTTTACTTGGGAGGCATTAACTGCTGCAAATAATGCACTTAATAATCTGAAAAAGATTGTGCTTAAATATAAAGAAACCAAGATCGAACCACATATAAATCCGATATATAAAGATAAATTTGAAAATGTACTGAATGATGACATTAATACACCGCAAACCCTTTCGTTATTATGGGAAGTGATTGAAGGAGAGAGTAAAGATGAAGAAAAATTAGGTTTTATTCTTAATGCTGATAAAGTCTGGGGTTTGAAACTGGATGAGTTAGAACCTGACGTGATTCCCGATGAAGTAAAAAAGCTTGCCGATCAACGATTTGATTTAAGAGTCGCGAAAAAATATATTGAAGCGGATCAGATTCGATCACAAATTGAAGAAATAGGTTATAGTGTAATTGATACACCGACTGAAACAAAAGTTGAACCTAACGTGTAAAGAGTGAATTGGTGCAATCAAAATTTCATGCTATAATGCCAATCAAACTGATATGAAAAGTCAAAAAACTAAAAAAACAACGACCCAAAATACTTATGAACTGCTTTTAATTATTGATCCTGAGAAAAAAGAAAACGAAGTTATGAAAGCAGTTAAAAAATTGATTGAAGATTTTGGTTTTAGTATAAAAAGTGAGGATATTTGGGGCTTAAGAACACTTGCGTATATAATAAAAAAGAAAAATCAAGGTCGTTATGTTGTATTTTATCTTGAAACGCAGTCAACGCAGAAAGTGGTTGAATTGAAAAAAGAACTACGAATGAATGAATCAATTATGCGTTTTGTGCTAGTGAAAGGAAAATAACATGGCCGGAAGATCATTAAATAAAGTATTATTAATTGGGAATTTGACCCGTGATCCGGAAATGCGATATACCGCTAATGGAGCGGCTGTTGTGAGTTTCGGGATTGCAACCAATCGCGAATATACACCCACCAACGCAACCGAAGCAGTGGAACAAGTAGAATTTCATAATATTGTCGCTTGGGCGAAACTAGCTGAACTTTGCAGCAAACTTATTGGCAAAGGGGATAAGGTTTATATTGAAGGACGTTTACAAACCCGTGAATGGGTTGATGAGGGATCAAATAAAAAAATGTATCGAACCGAAATTGTGGCGACCGAAATGATTCTACTTAATAGTAAACGAAATACGCAAAGCGGATTTGAAGAAGTACCTTCAAATGTTACTTCCGATCCAACAGTTGAGGAAACAGGTAATCCAAGCCAACCCCAGGATGATGAAATACCGTTTTAAAGGTTTGATATAATTCAGAAACAATGCCAAATACGAAATCAAATAAAAAACAAAAACGTGGCAATAACCGAAATAAGAAAGTTATTGCAGTAAACACCCCATGTTGGTTTTGTGAAAATTCGGTTACTCCGGATTATAAGGATGTTGAAGTTATCAGAGGGTTTTTATCACCCCGCGGTAAAATCCTATCACGTAAAATTACTGGGATATGTGCAAATCATCAGAGGACATTGAGCCGCTCAATTAAAATCGCACGAGAAATCGCCCTAATTAGTTAATTATTTATATACCTAACAAACTAGAGTTTGTTTTGGCATAACGCTTTCTAAATTGATTTAGCAACATAATTATTGAAAAATAGTTGCAAAATACAGTAAGAAAGGTATATCTGGCCTGGGAAATTTAATTTATTTTATTGTTAATATTTATTATTAAATATCCAATTGGGTTGAGTTAAGGATGGTACAATACAAATAATACTGCCATCATGAACGAATCAGATAAGACATTAGTAATTATTGTAAGTGATCTGTATATTCGAGGTTATATTATTTCTTTAAAAAATGAGATGCTTGCGGTTTTAAATACCCAACAATATTTAAAAACGGCTTCGGATCAGGAATTAA
>CAZZFC010000010.1:0-10058 GCA_964653325.1 uncultured Candidatus Saccharibacteria bacterium
GCAGTATGGGAATGTATACCGGTTCATTTAGCGTCGTCGATGAAAGCAGTAATACTCTTAAAGCTGATCCGATTAATTTAGTGGCAAATCCGACAACGAATCCAGTAACAGGCTCGGGTGCCACTGGTGGTTGTGGGAGTAATGGGGGCGGTTGTGGATGCGGAGCGAAGCAAAATATCACAACACAGAATTCAAATACTCCGGTAACAGATGCGGTTACAGAAGGAAATGTTCAAGTAATTAAGTCCACCTATACTTCGCTTTTAGATATTAGTCCGAATCGATTTACCGTTAAAGTGAATCAACCGGTAAGATTTGAAATTGATGCGCAAGATGACGGACGAGGCTGTATGGGTAGTATTACCCTCCCTAATTTAACCCGAAAGGTTGAAGTTTTTACCAAAGGAGAAACCACAGTTTTTGAGTTTACTCCAACAAATATCGGAACATATAACATTACATGTGGAATGGGTGTACTTCGAGGTCAGATTTTAGTCAATTAAAAGATATGTATCAAAAAATAAAACTAGCCGGATTAACCTGTTCTGCTTGTAAGAAATTAACTGAAAAAAGAATTAGTAGTATCGCCGATGTATTAGGTGTTGATGTAAATATGGAAACACAAGAAGCGAATATAGAATCAAATCGAGAGGTACCGCTTGTTGAAATCCAACAAGTTTTAGCGGGTACTTCCTACCAGGTAATTGAATAATATGGACAGAACAATAGAGTTACAAATTAATGGAATGCATTGTGAGTCATGTGTAATGCTGATTAAAGAAGGACTATCTTCTCTATCGGGTGTAAAGGATATTACGATTGATCATAAAACTGGGCAAGCTTCACTAGTAATTACTAATCCACAAATATCTGATACTGATATTATTGAATCGATTAAAAGAGCTGGTTATCATGGGACAATAATTAATGCAGATGCTCATGAAACTGATTTATTAAAATTAACAACAGGACAAATCCCATCCCCGCAAGTCTCGATGTTTCCTTTTATTTTTCCGAAAGAGATAGGAATCGATGCAAAGATCAATAAAGATAAAAATGGACAACTGACGATTAAAGGGAAATTAAATTTTGGTTCTGATACAAATGAAGAAATTCAAGTTGCCAATATCACCGAAAATGTGGTAACTCAAAATATTAATGGCAATACATCGCAGCGGATAAGCTTAGTAATTACCGGAATGCATTGTTCTTCATGCGCGCAAATTATTGAAAAACAACTGGTAAAAGTTGTTGGGGTGACTGAAGCCAAGGTGAATTTTGCATCTGAAAAGGCATCTATAACGTACGATTCAGAAATTACAAAAACTGATGATTTAATAAAAGCAGTTTCGAAATCAGGTTATAAAGCAATACCGGCGTCAGATGAAGATTCGCAAGCGCAGCGAATAAGACAACAATCCGAAATAAATCGACAGTGGCGTAAATTTATTTATAGTTTAGTCATATCATCGCCAATGATATATTTTATGCTTTTGGATTTTTTTGGTTTTTTACCCGGAGCAAAAACGTTATTTCCATATATTGGACTAGTTTCACTTATCTTGGCAACTCCTGTCCAATTTATTTTTGGTTCTAGTTTTTATAAAGGCATGATTTCTGCACTTAAAATGCGTACTTTTAACATGGATAGTTTGATTGCAATTGGGACTTCGGTCGCATATTTTTATAGTTTTATAAACTTTTTTAAATACTTTGCAATAAATAATTCATTGATTGGGTTAAACGGAGCAAAGATTCCAGACTTATATTTTGAAACTGCAGCATTTTTAATTACTTTTGTGATTTTAGGAAAATATTTAGAAGTTAAAGCAAAAGGAAGAACTTCGGAAGCAATCAAAAAGTTGATGGGATTACAAGCTAAAACCGCCCGTGTAATTCGAAACGGTCAAGCCATTGACCTTCCCATCGATCAAATCGTGAAAGACGATATTATTGTGGTACGTCCGGGTGAAAAAATTCCTCTGGATGGTGTGATTATTAAAGGTGCTTCCAGTGTTGACCAATCAATGATTACCGGAGAAAGTTTACCGATTGAAAAACATGTGGACGATATGGTCATTGGTGGAACAATCAATAAGATCGGCAGTTTTGAATTTAGGGTAACCCGGATTGGTGCGGAAACTACGCTGGCCCAAATCATCCGGTTAGTCGAAGACGCTCAAGGATCAAAAGCCCCAATCCAGGCTGTGGCAGACAGAATTTCGGCTTATTTTGTTCCTGGGGTGATTGGGATCGCAGTACTCACTTTTCTTGTTTGGTTTTTTGTTTTTGGGGCAACGTTGTCATTTTCACTGATGGCATTTACGGCGGTGATTGTGATTGCCTGTCCTTGTGCGCTAGGACTGGCAACACCGACAGCGATTATGGTTGGTACCGGTGTTGGCGCGGAACATGGAATATTAATTAAAGGTGGCGAACCGTTAGAAAGTGCGAGTAAAATTAATACGATTGTGTTTGATAAAACCGGCACAATCACTAAAGGTAAGCCTGAAGTTACAGATGTCGAAAGTTTAGGAGAGTTGGACGAAGAAGAAATTTTAACGATTTCGGCAAGTATTGAGAAGCAATCAGAACATCCACTGGCCGAAGCAATTTATTCTTATGCACAAGAAGAAGGAGTGAATTTTGAAAACGTTGAGAACTTCTCCGCAATTCTGGGTCATGGAGTGAAAGGGATAATTGACAATCAAGAATACTTTTTTGGGAATCGCAAGTTAATTACCGAAACATTAGGTTTAGAAATCGGTAGATTTGATCGAAAGCTAACCCGCCTTGAAGAACAAGGTAAAACTGCGATGATTTTAGCCACAAAAGAAAATGTGCTGGGAATCATTGGGGTTGCCGATACGGTCAAAGAAACCTCCTGGGAAGCGGTTGAAATGTTAAAGAAAATGGGAATTTCCGTTTGGATGATTACTGGCGATAACGCAAGAACGGCAAAAGCGATTGCATCTCAAGTCGGGATTGAGAATATACTTGCCGAAGTATTACCTCAAGATAAAGCCAATGAAGTTAAAAAGCTGCAAGATATGGGCAAAAAAGTGGCCATGGTGGGAGATGGTATTAATGATGCGCCCGCTCTAGCCCAGGCTAATTTGGGAATTGCAATGGGATCAGGCACCGATGTGGCGATGGAAACTGGGGGTATTGTAATTATTAAAAATGATCTGCGGGATGTTGTACATGCGCTTGAACTTTCTAAAACTACGGTTCAAAAGATTCAGCAAAATATGTTCTTTGCGTTGTTTTATAACGTGATTGGAATCCCAGTTGCCGCGCGGGTATTTTCATTTATCGGGTTAGTATTAAAACCCGAATTGGCTGGCTTGGCCATGGCATTAAGTTCAGTTTCCGTTGTGAGTAATTCACTGCTGCTACGCCGATATGTCCCGGGTAAGAAAAACTATTTGTCGATGGTAGCGCCGGTAATTATGATGGTTGCATTTACGATTATATTTATTGAGTTTGCCAGGTTTAGTTCTACAATGACTGAAACTAATAATATGGAAGTAGAAGCAAAGACCACATCGCAAACTATTGGAAATCTAATTACCGTTAGTACCGCAGAAGGGTTGACAAAACAATTCTACACCGTTGGAAATACTATACCGCAAGAATTAATCGGTAAAATACCCAGCGATGGATTTTATACAATTAAAATTGGTAGTAAAAACTATACAGCAATTTACATTGGGTATGATGAAGCTCAAGTAATGATTAAAGAAAATCTCTTTTCTCAAGAAGGTGACTTGATAAAAGACTTTTTTGGAAATGATGTGATTATCGCGGGAGTTTTAGCCAAGACAAATTCCGTTTTAGATAATTATCATTTTGTGAAAGAGGGATTTGCGATAAAGTAGATGAACTAGTTCTAAGATCTGACAATCTTTTTCAAATTATTCTTAAAATATCGTGAGTGAGATGGCAGGGTGTTATTTTGACATTACAAAACTAGTTTCCAATCCCCTATTTAAATACAGAATAGTTCAAACGCGATCACGTATGTGTACCTATTCTGAGTTTTATAAGAAAATCCAATATTTAAGGACTACTAAGTTTGAACAAATTAGGTTTTTATTATAGAAAAACTGAAAAGATAAATGTCAAACTTGTTGCTATTATCACATAGAAGAAAATTGTTTTCAAAGCTGTTTTATATCCCACTGCTGCCCCAAATAATAAGATTACTACAAAATTTAATATTGGTGAAATTGTCAGAAAGGCAAAGGTTCCTACGTTTGACATTCCCAAATCCGAAAAAGCTTTTGCTACGGGATAATTTCCAACGATTGGACCAAGGTATAGGGTAAATCCTAAGATTACTGCTGAAACAAAACTGTTAATATACCCGGTGGCTAAATTCAGCATCAACTGTTTAGGTACAAATACACGGATGAGTGTACCGAACCCGATACCGATTATCACGATTAATAGCAATTTAAATTGACGTAACCAAAAGTGATTAGCTTTTTCACGTGTATTTGTTTTAAAGTGAACTTGAGTGTTCCGTGCTAAAAATGCAGATACTAGAAGTGACAGAAATATAGCTAATACATTTAGGAACGCAAATTTTACTCCAAATAGCCCCGACAGGATAAAGAATGACTGAAGATCATAGGCTCTTTCGGCGACAAAAAAGCTAAGGAGTAACCCTGGATTTACTCCCCAGGATGTGAGCTCTTTGGCTACTGGTAAGAATGATAGAATGCTAAGTGGCGAAATCATTCCCAAGAACTGGGAAAAAATAATCTTCCGAAAACCCACTTTACCAGAAAGCATTTTGAGATAATCATGATTGACATGTTTGCTTAAAAGAAATGAGATCACAATACCCACTAAAAACCAAGGAAGGATAAGTGTTGAATAATTACTTAAGGTATTTAGAAATTCAGACATATCTTAAGTATAACAGGATAATAGTTACGAAAGTACGTACTAGATAGGTGTAATTGGTGATTTTTTGACGAGATACAACTAAATATTATTGATAATTATCAATTTGTGTGCCAATTGAATTTTAGGTATATTTAATAATAAAGAATGGTGGTGATTATTAAATGAATAAATTAATTATATATTTTGTCTTGATATCATTTGTATCTTTTCCAGTGCTTGCACAGAATAATTTAGGGCGAGGGAACAATGCAGTTAGTCCAACTCAAACACAATTGAGAGATCAAGATCAAACTCAGGTACAGGATCAAACTGGACAAAACAATACTCCAACAGGTTCACAAGACCTGAACCAAAATCAAACACAAAATCAAGGTGAAGACACCCAACTACAAAATAGAGAAACTGAACAAGAACAAGAAAGTAATAGCCAAGAAAATGGAATGCCACTATTAGTTCAAACTCAAACAAGAAAAGCAAAACAAGTAATGGCAGAATTAAATCAATCTCCGACGTTGAGTGTAACGAGTATTGGTCAACAAGTAAGAGCGTTAGTTCAAACTCAAGAACAAGCACAAATAAATCAAGAATCACAGTTAGAACAGGTCCAAATTCGTAGCCAAGTGATGAAGTTTTTCATTGGTCCGGATTATAAAACTATTAATTCACTTCGTAACGAAATTGATCAAAACCAAGAACGGATTCGCGAATTAAATCGTGTGCAAACACAACTAGACAATGAAAGTGATCAAACCTTGGTTACTGAAATGGTACAAGCTTTGACTCAAGAGACAAATCAACTCCAAGAAAAATTAGATACTGAAGAACAAGGTTTTAGTTTATTTGGTTGGTTATTTAGATTTTTTTCATAAGTATCTGAATAGTTGATGAGAGAAGCCTCTAGGTAACAATACCGACGAGGCTTTTCATGTATCAATATAGTGAGTGAGATGGTAGGGTGTTATTCTGACGAAATAAAACAAGTCTCCAAATCCCCTTATTTAATAGCAGAATAGTTCTAACGCGATCCCGTAAGGTGTACCAGACAAGACTAGCAAAATTGTTGATTTTGCACTAGTCGCTTCTGGTCCTATTGAATAACCGGGACCAACAGATCTTGGCTTTAAATCAATCTTTCCAGACAGTACCAACGGTAAGATCGAACTATATTAGGTGATACGTTTCTTGAAAAGTAATCCAAATATTAAAAAGATGCCAGGAATTATTTTTTATCCGTAAATACCACTAAACGTTGGGAATAAGTTTTTGAAATATTATTCCATTCACCTTCGCACGTAATGAGGTTAAGATGTGATATCCCATCATTTGAACTAAATACAGCAGTTGCATCCGAGTTAGGATCATACCTTCGACTTTTCCGAACTATAAAAGAAATTAATGCTCCGTTGTTATCTTCAACAGATAAGGTATCACCAGTACGTAATTTATATAAATTATCAAACACGGATCCCTTTCCATTTTTCATTATTCCATAGTGTCCGGCAATCACAGCAGTTCCATCTTCGCCTGGGTGTTTTCCGAGATTCAACCATGCTACATTATTTGGATCTTTAGGATTATCCATTACTCCATCGGCTGTAAGACCAATGGATTCAATTGCCGAATCAATATTGATCTTCGGAATTATTAAACGTACAGGTAAATTTAAGTTTATTGGTGTTGGTATTGGTGAAGTAACAGGATTGCTAATAACATTTTTTGGGACTTCTGTAGTTACGTTTTTTAAGTTTAAATATATAAAGAGTAGTAAAGTTAAAGTAAGAACAGACCCTACAAGAGCAATTATAAACGTTACGTGTTTAGATGATGTTATCAAGTGCATAAAAATTCAAAAGATATAAAGTAAGGAATCAATTGGTATTATACGTTATCCAGTTTATTTAAAGCGTTTTCTGAGAGCAATAAATAAAGTCGAAGTTCCAAATATAGTGCCAGTAAAGATTACAAAAATCCATAAAATATTATTATCTTTTGGAGGAAGTCTGGTATTTGGTAATCCTGGAACAGGGGTTGGAGTAGATGTTACTCTAGGGCTAGGGGTGATTGAAGGTGTGGGATTTGATGTTGAAGTAGGGGTTAATGTTGCCGAAGGAGCAAGTGTTAATGTTGATGTCGGGATTGTAGTTAATGTTGGTGAAGGAGTAAGTGTTAATGTTGGGATAGGAGTTGATGTTAATGTTGGAGTTGGGGTTGGGGTTGATGTTGGAGGAACAGCGCAAATTGCCCTGGAAACGATATTTGTGTCTAATGTAACCGCGGCATTTCGTGCGAGCACTCTACCGTTTATGTTTGCACCAGTTGTGAGTGTAATCGATGTTAATGCGAGGATATTTCCTTGTAACGTAGAATTTGTTCCCAAAGTCGCAGAACTACCAACTTGCCAAGAAACTTTGCATGCTTGTGCATCGTTAATAAGAGATACAACACTTGCACTTGCGGTTGTTAGTGTGGAACCAATCTTAAAAATAAATACTGAATTAAGGTCGTTTTGGCCGTCAAGTGTTAATGTTCCAGTTAACTGAGCCGACGTGTCAAAACAATAAACTCCAGGTGTGAGGGTGAGCCCACCAAGATCTTGACCAGATAAATTCTGTAGACACGGCTGGCTAGTAATGGCGTTATAAGCTGTGGTTAAATCGATTTGTGCTTGTGATGCAGTCGCGTCAGTAATATGTTGAGTTCCCGTAATCGTACCTGGTGGGAATCCCGTAACTGATGTCCCAGGACTTAATCCAAGATCTCCAGTAATTACACTAGTACCGGTATTTGTAACCGTAGAACCCGCTAAAATTGCAAATGCATCCGCGGTACCAAGATTTACAGCGGTTGCTGCATTAATTGTATTAACTAAGCCGAGGGTAATTCCGACAACCAGAAAAATAATTATTAATACTTTATTAAATATCTTTTTATTCATTCATAGGGAATTACTTCTTTTTGATATGTAATTAATTCAGTCATGATAAATCTATCATATGAAGCATTTGATAGATTCACTGTAATGCTTATTATTAATAATATGTAATCAAAATAATAAATCTTTTGTGATTTAAATTACAACTTCTTACGATTTGAAATTAATTGGGATTATAATTTTGAATATGGTACCAGGTTGGGAGTTAAACTCGCACAAATAGTTATCATTAGTTATGAAATTTATTTAAGAAGGGAAGCCGTTTATAAGTTACTCTAACCTCTGTTTAAATATTGGGGAAAATTCAACATAAAAGTTTGAGTTTTCAAAATATTGTGAGTTAAAAGCTAGGTTAAAATAAGTACCGATATATCCCCTACTTACATATATAATAGTTTTAGCGTGAACTCGAATAACTTATTAATATACTTAAATGTCAATTTCTTGATGTTTTGTTAATAAAAACCCATTATCCGAGTATAATAACAATTAGTGCTCATGATTGTGTGAACATTAATATCAAGAAAGGTAACTTTCCCAATTAAACACAGGAGGTAGCTTCATGAATCGGTCGATTTGGTTCTTGATTGTGATAGTGTGTTTGTTGTTGGCACCAGTTGCTTCAGCTAACACACCAACCCCGACGGTGGTAGTTCAGACACCGACACTGCTAACTCCGGTGGGGACAAGTACACCGTTCCCATCGTTGACACCACAGGCTACAGCTACCCCGACACCAGCTTCGCGCCTTCTTACACAAGCTGAAATCGCGGAGATCATCTGGACTTTCGGGCCGTATCATCGTGGAAACTTCTTTGACGAGATCCACGTTGCGCTGTTGTCTCGTTACTATGCAAGAAAGGGCATCAAAGAGAGTCAAGTCGCAGGTTTGATCAAAGGTCTTGCAGGGTTTGATCCAGCTCTGGGGATTCCAGCGGATAAAGCTGAACAGCTCTCACCTTTTGTCCGTAAGATGTTTTCCAAAGGGATGGAAGTGCTGACACCCGATCAGCCGGTAGAGGTTTCCGAGGGAGTATATGTTGCCGTAGATCGGGCTTTCGATGGAGCAAAGTTTTCTGACACAGACTTGGGTGTTGATGGTGGCCGGATGCGGACAGCCCAATTCTTTAGCGCCTATACCTTGTCAGTTGACGAACTGGCGGCGATTGAGAAGGCACTTACCAACGCTGCCAAGAACGAGCCAGGTGAAGTCAGTACCGCACTAGAAGGTAAGGATGTGTGTCTATTGCTGAAGGTTGTGGGACGTAACACCGACGGACTTTCTCTCAAACAAAAGAGACTGCTTGTCGATTTTGTGTCTCGAGCTGGATGTATACCTTAAGCACAAGATAGCGAATTTACCCTGGGGTCAAAGGTGACTCCGGGGTAAGCTTAATTAGTTATATAGTAAGATAGATTTTGGGCTGATATTTAAACATTTCAAAACCAGTTCCCGATCCCCTATTACTATAATAATTATTCTAACGAATTTTGGGATGGTGTAATAAGATTTATATCTTAGAAAGATTTGACTTTTGAAAGTTGAACCAATAAAAAGTTAATCCGGTAATTACTGCTAAAATTAACGATAACAAAAATCCGATTTGATAGGAAAAATATGTAATGGCAATTCCGGTGATAAATGGACCAATGGTTTGGCCAATATCCATAATGGATGATAAAGCACCCAGTGAAGAGCCTAATTTATCTGGTGCAGTTACTTCGGCAATATATGTACTGGTAGTTACGGTTGAAAAAGAAAGACTTAAACCAAAAAGTATACCAAGAATAATTGATGCCATGATCGATTGAAAGAATCCAATAAATCCAATTGAAATTCCCAGCATGATGACTCCACTTAAAATTAATATTCGTTTATCAACGCGATCTGCTATTTTCCCAAACAATGGTTTAGACAAAGCAATGGTCAGGATCTGAACCGAAAAGATTAATCCGATTTGGGATGCTTGAATTTTGAGTTGGGTTAAGTATAAAGGCAAATAGGTTTCAAATGCACCATAGGCAAAGTAAATTGCCATTTCGACAATTGCCGTTGAGAACAATCGTTGATTGGTTAAAAAGTATTTTAAGTCAATCAATAAATCACGGGTACTAATTGAGCTACTTGTTTCTTGATCATATGGTAACAACAGGACACAAGTTTCGCACATGATAATAATTTAGAGTAAGATTAATTAGAGACAAACCA
>CAZZFC010000011.1:0-9922 GCA_964653325.1 uncultured Candidatus Saccharibacteria bacterium
CAAGTAACCTAAACTCGCTTTCCCACAACCTTAGAGTGGTTATTGATGGATATGTTTATACCAAGGATGAATTGAATTCAATTGAAAATTTATCGACATATGTAAGATCAGCAATTTATAATCGTAATCTTCAAACAAATCTTTCCCATTTCCAATTAATCCAGCTTTGGTGGAATGTTAGAAGTTATATGCTCATCCAAAAACAGGGTAATTTGTCCCTCCCAGAAGATGAAATACTGAAAAATAATTATGCAATATCAATCCTTAATGGAACTAACCAACCAGGCTTAGCAATAATCGGATCGGAATGGGTCGAAAACTTAGGTACGGATGTGATTGAAGTAGGAAATGCGATTCAAACTTATGAGGTTAGTAACATCACCGTTTACAGCAAAGAAAAAAATAACCCATTATTTAAAAGATTAGAAAAGATTTATAATTGTCCAATAGTTTTTGATCTACAAGAGAACAACAAACCATTTGATGTGCAGATTATTATCGGTGTGGATTTTACACAGTCGGGAAACTAGTTGCTGTATAAATAAAATAATGTCACAATATAAACTATGATCATCATTGGAATCGCTTTGCTCACTTTTGCGATTATATCTTTTGCAATGGCCATTAAAACGGTTAAGGATTCACGAATTGATACAAAACCAGAAGAGGGGGTTTCTGATGGGGTTCTGCTAATTATTAAAGTTCCTAAGGGAAACGAACAAACTCCTTTGGCTGCGGAAATGTTTTTTTCGGCTTTACATGGATTACTTCAAGAAGAAGGGGATAAGGTAGGGCTTTTTTCTTTTGAGATTGTGGGTTCGATCAAGGGAGTGTTTTTCTATACTTATGTACCAACCAAATATCGTCGGTTCGTTGAGGAACAAATGTATGCTCAGTATCCGACCGCGGAAATTGTAGAAGTAAAAGATTATATTGAATCAATTAACACCTCCGAAATGATTGTGCGTGGAACGGAACTTGTTTTAGAAAAACCATATTACTATCCAATTAAAAGCTTCCCAGATTTTAATGTTGATCCATTAGCGGCAATTACCAGTGGTTTAGAAGGACTTAAGGAAAATGAGCAAGTATGGTTCCAGATGATTGTTCGTCCATTACCTCAGGGTTGGCAAGATAGTGGGTATCGAAAAATTGACGAGTTAAGAACCGGTAAAAAGAAGGAAAACACACCAATTCTACAATTTTTAGTAGAGTTATTTACGGCTAAAGGGGTACGTTTCGTATTAGATATCATTGCGGGATTAGCGCAACAACCAAGTGTTTACATGGAAAACCGTGAAGAAAAGAAAAAAGAAGAAAAGAAATATGAAATGACTGAAGAAGCAAAAGGTGAAATTGAGTCCATCAAAAAGAAACTATCAATGTTGGGTTTTGAAGTTAACATGCGAATTGTGGGTGTTGCGGAAACGGAAGATAAATCAATTGGTGATGTCAGTGGATTTGTAGCTGCATTTAAACAATTTTCCAAGGGAGAATTGAACTCGTTTGTTAGATCAGGGTTTATTAAGGATTCAGTGACATTGGTCGAAGCATATCGAAAACGGTTACAAGCCTCAGAAATTAGCAATATTTTTGTGTTAAATACCGAGGAGCTTGCTTCGGTTTATCATTTACCAAGTATTAGTGTTGCAACACCCAATATAGATTATATTTTATCAAAAAGAGCCGAACCACCGCTAAATTTACCAATCGATACCGAAATCAAATTTGCCCGAACGACTTTTAGAAATAAGCAGGTTGCTTTTGGAATTAACAAAATTGATCGGAGACGGCATATGTATGTTTTAGGAAAGTCCGGTACCGGAAAATCGACCTTACTGCGTAATATGATCATCCAAGATATCAGAAATGGTGAAGGCCTTGCAGTAATTGATCCACACGGTGATTTATTCGGATATATTTTGGATTATATTCCCCAAGAGCGAATTGAGGATGTGGTAATTTTTGATCCATCGGATATTAGTTATCCAGTGGCGTTTAATGTATTTGAGCTAATGAATCCAGATCAAAAAGGATTAGTGGCTTCGGGAATTGTTGAAGTATTTCGGAAACGATTTGAGTTTTCTTGGGGACCTAGAATGGAGCACCTTTTGAGAAATACAATCCTAACTTTTTTAGAAATCCCGAACTCCTCATTATTGGGAGTAACTCGAATCTTAGTTGACCGACCATATCGTCGGTATATTGTTAATTTAGTGGAAGATCCGATTTTAAAAGAATTTTGGAATAATGAATTTGAGAACATGATGGCAAATGATCGGATGAGTGCAGAAGCCGTCGGTCCAATTCAAAACCGTTTAGGTCCATTTTTAGCTACACCAACAATTCGTAACTTATTTGGACAAGCTCAAGGAACCATTGATTTTCCACAGATTATGAATGAGGGTAAAATCTTTTTAGTCAACCTTGGAAAAGGCGGAATTGGTGAAGATAATTCAGCGATTATTGGATCATTTTTAATGAGTCGAATTTGGTTTTCCGCCCTGCTACGGACCAGTATCCCCGAGGAAGAAAGACGTGATTTCCATGTATATGTTGATGAGTTTCAGAATTTTGCAACTTCAACTTTTGCAACCATCTTAAGTGAAGCTCGGAAATATCGGATGAATTTAGTAATGGCCCACCAGTATATTTCGCAACTTTCCACGGGAGGAGATTCAACCGTAAAAGATGCGGTTTTTGGTAATGTTGGAACGATGATGAATTTTGTTACTGGTCAAGAGGATGCGGAGGTTTTAGCCAAAGAATATGATCCCGTATTTACAGCTAATGATGTAATAAATTTAGGTAAATATCAAATGTATATTAAACTAATGGTGAATAATGAACAAAGTAAACCATTTAGCGCGGTAACGCTTCCACCAATTGAAGACACGAATGGATTTCGAGATGAAGTAATTGCCAGGTCCCGTGCGAAATATGGACGACCGCGTGAAAAAGTTGAACAAGCGGTAACTGAATGGGCACAGCGAACTTTTGCCCCGGGAATGGATGATGAATTAGTAAAAAAACAACGAGAAGAGCAATTTACCCCTAAAAAGGAAGTTTAAAAAGAATTCATAAACTAAGCTATAATTAGGAACATGCAAAGTCAAGAAGATTTGGAAAAAAAATTAGCCCAGATCCAAGCACTCTTAGATCAAGTTAAACTTGATTTAAGTCAAACACCAAAGCCAGTAGGAAATCAAGTGGTTAATACACCAAATCCAATCAATCCACCAAAAAGTGTTTTAACCGACACACTTGATTCGGTTAAAGATCAAATTTCAATTTCAAATGAACCCCAAAATGAGCAAACCCAGTCAGATAAAGATAATTCCCGACCGGAAGAAACTGACGATGCCGGTCCACCAATCGGACAAGTAGGGGTGTTTGATGGAGAGTTTGTCTTTATGTCAAATGATAAAAAGTATCAAGTACCGCCGAATTATGCAAGTAAATCGCAATTAGTCGCTGGGGATAAATTAGAACTTGTAAGTTGTGGCAATTTGAATGAGTTTAAATTATCCCAGCAGGTTGAGCGTATCGAACTAGAAGGAATTCTTACGAAAAAAAACTTTCAATGGACAGTATTGATCGATAATGTGGAGTTTTTACTCATTGCTGCTGCAGTTCGTTTTTTTAATGGCGATATTGGAGATAAGGCAATTGTTTTACTCCCTCAAAATTATATTGAAACGAAACCAAAATGGGCTGCATTAAAATCAATTATTAAACAAAATATTGGTGATGGGGGATTTGCTGGAAGTCGATCTGCAAACGAAATTGAACAAGATAAAAAACAAAAATATTTACCTGCCAATATGAAAGAGCGTAAAAAAGATGAGATTCGATCGATACCAATTCAATTAACTAAAAGTGTTAAAGAACCCGTAAGAATGACGCCACCGACAACAACACCCGAACCAAAATCGATCCCAGATAAAAAGGATCTTCCAATTACTGAAGTAAATAAAACTGGAGAAATCGAACTAGAAATTACTCCAGAGATGGCAAATCTTATAGTAGAAACCCCAAAATCGCCAATTCCAGTAAACAAGCCTCTAGCCAATAATCATGTTTCGGAAGATAGCAGTGTTCCACCACTTCGTTAAGTATGGATATTTTACTTAAGCAATCTAAAAGACAAAAAATAACATTGACAACGTTTTTTGCGTATGGATTTATCGGGTTAATGATTTTGTATCAACCTCAAAATGCTGTTTTATTATTATTTTGTTTGATAGTTGGGGTATTGATATGGTGGTCACTAGAATTGGGTCTGGATTATAAAAATATCCCATTTGTCTATTGTATGCCCATTTCATGGGTATTAATTAGTTACATTTTTCTAGCAACAATTCAAAATCAGATCATAACGCTTATGATATTAATAGTTTTCGCGATATTATTCCATATGCTTCTATTGACACTAAATTTATTAGTAATTTCGAATATTAAAAATATTCCATTAAAATCAGCCGCATTATCAACGATTTTTCTAATCGGCCTCTTGTTAATTGCAATGACAATTGGAATTGTGATTGGATTTGAGATTACAATTTACGGTCAATTGGGTTTAATTATGTTTAGTATTATTATAGTTGGTTTAACATATTTATATAGTTTTAACGCAGGTTCAATTATGATTGAAATAATTGCATTTATTATTATGATTTTACCGATTACCTTATGTGTGTATTTTGGAGCTATTAATAGGGTAGTATCAATTGGCGTTTTAACTGGTTGGGTAGGTTTATTAATGGGTGTACTTGGGCACCAAGTTGAAAAAGATATTTCTAATAAATTAATTCGGGAATATACTTTTATTGGAATTGCTTTAGTCTTAATTTTTCTTTTTGTATCGTAAAAATAGGGAACAGAATAGGTAGGCCCATAGCATTGATATCCCATAGTATAAATTAGCGAGTAATGTGGATAACTGATAAAAGGATTAGGGGAGCCAAAGAATTGGGTAAAGAATATTATGTAAATTGAGACGAAATTAAAATATAAATAAATATAAATTCATAATAATCCAAGTTAAAAGTTCAAATACTCTCAAGTTCGGATATCGTATAAAATAAAATTAATTTGACAAAATTAGTAGAAACATATAATTGCTGAGACTGTTTTTATTGATATGGGGGCAAAAACAGGTGTATAAAAATTTCAAGTCCAAATCCGGCGTCACGGAGCCCAGAATCGGCATGATATATATTGATCTATATTATTGTAGCATACGTCGTTAATTAAACAATTCACGACGTTGCGATTGCGGGAAATCGTTTAATATTTTTACCACTTCTCTACTGTTCCTACTTTGGTTTTAGTCAATAATTTACTATACTTATAAGTGAGATATTATGAGTAACAAAAAAGTTTTATTACATCAATTATTTTCCGATTTCTTACAGTATTGTGAAATTGAACGGAATTTATCCCCTGCAACGACCCGTAAGTATAATTATCGTTTAGAGCGATTTATTGATTGGTTAGCAGCTTCCCTACCCAATAAAAATGAATTTACCCTTAAAGATTTAACCCTAGAAGTTATTCGTAATTTTCGTGTTTTCCTCAATCAGAAGGAGCTAAAAGAGTCTACAAGATATAATTATTTAGTAACCATTCGATCATTTTTAAAATATTTAATCAAACAAGATTATGATTCGGTTGAACCGGAAAAAGTTGAATTAGGTAGATTAATTCCCGCACGGAGCCTTAAGTTTTTAAACTCAGATCAATTAGAACAACTTCTCAATCAACCAAATGTTAATGGTATAATCGGATTAAGAGATCGGGCAATTTTAGAACTACTGTTTAGTACCGGACTCCGAGTTTCAGAACTTACAAATTTGGATCGAGATCAAATTGATTTTAAACGAAATGAATTTTCGGTAATTGGTAAAGGTCGACGTCGACGGGTGGTATTTTTAAGTGGTGAAGCGAATGCGTGGATCCAAAAATATTTATTGAAACGTGAAGACAATTATATTCCGTTATTTTTACATTATTCTGGGCCACATAATGAAGTTTTAGTTGATGGTGAGCCAGTAAGAGGTACAAAGTCCTACAGGGCCCCTAAAACAAACGCAATCCTAAAAGATAACTCTCAGCCCATTTCAAAACTTGATGAAATTCAGTTAACGGATCCGGATGGTGAACGATTCCGACTTTCGGTTCGTTCGGTACAAAGGATGGTGAAAAAATATGCAAAAGCGGCTGGTGTGAGTGTTGATGTCACTCCACATGTTTTACGACACAGTTTTGCCACAGACTTATTAATGGCTGGAGCGGATTTACGAACGGTGCAAGAAAGCTTAGGTCATAAGAATGTTTCGACCACGCAAATTTATACTCATGTCACTAATTTACAATTAAAATTAGCTCACGAAAAATTTCATGGTAAATGGCGGAAAGGTAAAGAATAGAATGGTGATGGTTTGTGAACCTTAGTTTCGCTCAGACTGTTGAGCCTGGCGTTGCTGTCCTGAACCGCGTTCTTCGCGAGCACGTTCTTTTGCGAGATCAACTCCGCTTTGGACAGCGTCTAGCTGTTCTTGAGTTGTATCGCCACTTTCTGCAAGTGCTTGTTGTGCTGTTCTCCACCACGGAATCGACATACGAACCTCCCGTAAATTTGTAATGCCATTACCATTTTTTGGGCTTCTAACCCTATGGGATATATTATACCCGAGAGAGTAAAATACCTGCTTTAAATCTACATAATGAGCTATATGTTTTGATTAACTATTCAACTTATCACTCCCTTGCTATACTTATGCTTGAATTAATATGAAGAAATTTACTACCAACGTCGTGAATTATTTCTCGTCGCTAATTTCATCGAATGTTGAAACAATTATTCGATTTCCGATTTGGTTAACTTTGGAGTCAATAATTTTCTGGTTTCGATTTGTTACCCGAACTTTTTTACGTGTTTATGATAGTACGGGAATTGAAATAATGATTGGTAACCTCTTCTCCCCTTTTCGACGGGATCGATCTTTTGCAGGTTATTTAGTCGGAATTACTTTAAGATTAGTTTGGTCAATTTTTAGTTTATTAATTTTATCCGTTACAGCATTGATTTTAATTATATTTTTAACATTATATTATGGGACATGGATATTATTGTTTAGAATTAGACCAGAATTGATTTTCCCCTATTTAGGGTTATGGTTTGGGTTATATATTTTTCATCATATACGTGAAAGTTATTGGAAATTTGTAAAAGCGGGTAATTTAACAACGTTATTAAGGAGAGAAGTTTGGAAACGAATGGATTTTAACCCTAGGGAAGTTGAATCCGTATATCATAAGAATCAGGATGAATTTATTTTATATTTACGGAAACGCAAACTTAATGAACAAGATTTTGTTTCTACTCGTGATTGGGTATTAAGGCGTGAATATCGCAAAATTCGGTGGAAATATTGGCGCGATGAATTTTTTTATCGTAAACAAGGCGTGAATGTCGGATGGGTCGCGGGATTTATTCCAGAACTTAAAAAATACTCGGTTGATTTAACGAAAGAAGCGGCTCGGGGTGATTTACCTCATGCATACGGTCGAGAAGTGGAAGTAGAAAAAATTCTTACAGTATTAGGTCGACCAAAACGTAACAATATTCTATTAGTTGGAGATGCAGGGGTTGGTAAAACTTCATTGGTATATTCGTTAGCTTGGTTAATTTTAGGTAATACTAAAGATATCTCGTTGCCAACAATTAATTATTTAATTCACCCGATTCGCGGACGACGGGTTATTGAACTTAATACCGGTGGTATGGTCGGTGCAACCTCGTATCAAGGTTCTTTAGAAGCAAGGTTTGCTAAAGTAATTCGAGAATTAAATGCGGGTCAGACAATATTATTTATTAATCAAATTGAAAATATCATTCAGGCTGGTTTAATTGGTTATTTAACGCCAATTGTACGTTCAACCCGTTTCCCGATCATCGCCACGACAACAACAAAGGTTTATAACGAATACATCTTAAAATTACCGGAGTTTGCGACTGAGTTTGAGATTATTCGCATTACGTCACCAGGAATTGTTGAAGCAATTCGGATTTTAGAAGGAGTTGCCGATGAAATTGAATCTAGTAATAGGATTTATTATACCTATCCAGCATTACACGCTTGTGTTGAACTAAGTGAAAGATACATCCGTGACAGTGTATTACCGGATAAAGCTATTAAAGTAATGGCTAAAGCGAGTGAAAAAATTACCAAGCGAAAAATTACGATCACCGAAATCGAGAATGCCATTTCTACAATGAGTGGTGTCCCTGTCGGTGATTTATCCCGAGAAGAAGCCGATAAATTATTAAATTTAGAACAACTACTTAAAGAGCGAATTATTGGCCAAGGTGATGCAATCCGTACAATTGCAAAAGCTTTGAGGCGAGCTCGAACTGGGGTGTCATCGCAAAATCGACCAATTGCGTCGTTACTATTTTTAGGTTCGACCGGAGTTGGGAAAACATTAACCGCTAAAACTTTAGCACAAGTATATTTTACTCCCCAACAATCAATTTCGGTGTCGGAAGCTCAAATGGCGAAATTAATCGAAAATAGCTTTATTCGCTTTGATATGTCGGAATTTTCTGAACCTGGATCAGTTGGACATTTTATAGAGCGCTTAACCGAAGCGATTTGTGAGCAACCATTTACATTACTGTTGTTAGATGAATTTGAAAAAGCCGAACAACCGATACATAATTTATTCTTACAAGTTTTAGAAGATGGACGGTTAACAAGTACCGATGGAAATACAGCCGATTTCCGAAATTCGATTATCATTGCAACCTCGAATGCGGTTACTAAAATTCCTGAAAACGAGATTAATGTTGATCTATATATTCGCCAAAAGTTAGAAGAAAGATTCCGACCGGAGTTAATTAATCGTTTTGATGGATTAGTATTATTTAACCCCCTGCGGGGAACTGAGATCGAACAAATTGTCATAATCGAGCTTAAACAGTTAGCTAAACGGTTGAAAAATGATCAAGAAATAACGTTAACTTGGACCGATCAGTTAGTATCAGAATTATCTAAAGTTGGTTATGATCCAGATTATGGTGCACGTCCACTTCGACGAGTAATTCAGGATCGGATTAAAGATGATTTAGCCCAGAAAATTTTACGGAAAGAATTACAATTTGGTGATAACTATCAACTCACCTCAAGCATCTTAAGTTAAACCAATTAATTAATCATCTCAACAAAATATACGCATATCTGGCGTTGCTGATGTATACTTATTGTGTATGAAGCAAGGGCGTTTACTTGTAATAATTGAAGACTTTGTTCCACTACTAATTTCTTTAAGCATTTATGTTGTACTGATACTTATATTCACTGGTAATTATGGATTTTTACTGAATAATTCAATCAATAGTGGAAATCAAAGCGATAATAACCAAAATTATGAAAAAAAGGTTTTAGGATCAGTAACTTCGGTTGGAGGTACGTTAAACCAAACTACGGTATGGACGTCTCAAGAAAGCCCATATGAACTATATACAACAATTATTATTCCTGAGAATTTAAAATTAACAATCGAACCGGGGGTAACAATTATTCGGCCAAGTAGCGGATTAATGTTTGATGTACAAGGATTTTTCGAAGCGTATGGTTCACAAAATAATCCAGTGAAGATTGACGGAAACAGGAATTCCAGCATTTTCCGATCTGATGGAATTACTACTGGTGGGATAATTATTTTAACCAATACGGAAATTGATAATGGTTACCAACTTTTTTCGAATGCTTGGATGAGTAAAACCGGATCGATAAGCATTACGAATTGTAACTTTAATAATATTTTGCAAAGTTCATTTCTGACATATCCTTAGGGAGATATTCAGATAGAAAAATCCAAATTTACTGATTCGGCGGGATTCACATTACTTACC
>CAZZFC010000012.1:0-9827 GCA_964653325.1 uncultured Candidatus Saccharibacteria bacterium
TGAACCTTCATGATAGACAAATAAATCAGCGATTGCATCCCACCAGGAATTATCGGTTTGGTCTGAATCATTTCCTGATGAGTTAGTATTTGTTAGAGGTGACGAATTTGAGGAAGAGGTATCTATTTGAGGAGTGGGTTTAGTTAACACCACATAAGTTCCAAATGCAAAACTTAAAACCACAAAAATCACCAAAGGAACTTCTAAAAATCCTTTTCGACTAAGGGGCATATATTAACTGTAGATGAAGTGGGGAAATTGGTCAAGAAAATTTATTCTGAATCAGGAGTACTTGCTTCATCAGTAAGCCTTATCCATTGTTGAATCATATTTTCAAGTTCGGTGAAAAAATCTTCCCATTGTTGCCTACGAGAATGGGAAGTTATTCTGATAGCATCATTAATATGCTCTATTGCTTGATCTAGGAATCGAGCTTCAATCCGTGTTTTAATTAAATGATAATAAAACCAAATATCAGATATTTGATTGTTTTCAGGTTTAACGGATTCTTTTTCTAAAGATGCATAAAAAGCAATAAATGCAGCTCGAATTTCTTGGTCAAGTGTTTCACGTTCATTGGGTGATACTTCTTCACATAAGGTTAGATATTTCGTCTGAGTAGTAAGTGAATCTATCATTGGAGGAACATCTGCAGAAAGGAGAAATTCGTTGATTTGAGCTCTTACTTCATCAACTGTGGTAATTCTTTCAGTAGGGGTGATTCTATTGGCACCTTTATTTTCTGGTCGAAAACCATTTGGTAGTCCTGTGGTCATGGGTATATTAATTGTAACATTTTTTGTCTTTACAACTGGAAACTGTTAAGCCTGAACTAGCAATTTAGGTAATCCCTAGGGCAGATACCCCATAGTCTGTAGCTATTTAGGAACAAAGATGCTATAATGTTTTAGCTTAAGAAATTGAGCGAATAATTCTGCTTATATCTGAATTGATAATAGTGAGTTTAGGAAGATAAAGATACGTTACTTTTTTATTTTAATTACCAGTGTCTTTTCCAAGTCATTTTTATGTTCCCATTTAGGCAGGTTTATTCGCTTGATTTATTATGATCCTGAAACAAGTTCAGGATAACGATGATTAATCATCGTAGTAAAGAGAATTAAAACTTGTGGAAGGATTAAGATGCCATTTAGACAAAAACAAAAAGCCAAACATTACGGAGCTAATACTCGTTTCCAAAATCGGGGATTTAGTGGGCGAAATACGCGAAGACAAAAAATCGACCCTGCATTGCTTGTAAAGAAAGCAACGTTTCAACCCCAAAAACCATACGTACCAGTTCACAATTTTGCCGATTTTACTTTAAATCCAATTCTTGCTGCCAATATCCAATCTCGTGGATATAATCGTCCGACTCAAATTCAGGATCAAAGTATCCCCGAAATTCTAGCGGGTAAAGATGTTGTTGGAATTGCCGATACCGGTACAGGAAAAACCGCTGCATTTTTAGTTCCACTCATCAACAAAATTATTGCCAATCGCGCACAACGAGTTTTGATTGTTGTGCCAACTCGAGAACTTGCCCAACAAATCGAAGATGAATTTAATACCTTGGTTCCCAGAACGAATATTTTTTCTCAAGTTTGTATCGGTGGAGTTTCTTTGGGTGGTCAAATTCGAGGATTAAAACAAAATCCACATTTTGTAATTGGGACCCCTGGAAGACTTCTTGATTTAAGTGAACGGGATCGTCTTAAGTTTGGGACATTTCAAAGCGTGGTTGTTGATGAGTTTGATCGGATGCTGGATATGGGGTTTATTAAAGATGTGAAACAAATTTTAAGTCAAGTGCCGGTACAGCGTCAATCACTATTCTTTTCGGCAACAATTCCCAATGAAATCCGTGACATTATTAAGCAATTTTTAAAAGATCCAGTCCATATTAGTGTTAAATCCGCTGGGGCATCACCCAATGTGGATCAAGATGTAATCAGCGTAAAAGGTCGAACGAAAGCGGATGTTTTAATTGAACTGGTTCAAAGAGATGGTTTTTTTAAAGTGTTAGTGTTTGGCCGGACCAAATGGGGAGTTGATAAAGTTGCCCATGCACTAGGTAAAAAAGGAATTTCGGTTGGGGTGATTCATGGCGATAAAAGTCAATTCCAACGGCAACGCACTTTAGATCAATTCAAAGATGGTGATTTACAAGTTTTAGTGGCAACGGATATTGCATCCCGGGGACTGCATATCGATCAGGTAACGCATGTGATTAATTATGATTTACCTGAAACTTATGAAGACTATACTCATCGAATTGGTCGAACCGGTCGATTAAATGAAAAAGGTATGGCAATCACTTTAATTGATTAATGGTTGTTATCCCAGAGAAATTAGATTATGTTATAATGAACGCGCTGTTTAAATTGATAGATACATGCGAGTGCTTTGTTGTTAAGGCTAATAGCCAACCCCTATTATCTTTTCTCCTTGATCTTAGATGAAAACACGAAAAAGGAGGTGTATATAAATGGATCAACAAAAAAAATTATTCGTAGGTAAATTACCATGGTCAGTTACTGATCGTGAATTAGGTGAATTATTTGCCCAAGCTGGAACTGTCGTTTCTGCTCGCGTGATTATGGAGCGCGAAACTGGTCGAAGCAAGGGGTTTGGATTTGTCGAAATGAGCACAGTTGAAGAAGCTCAAAAAGCAGTTCAAATGTTTAATAACTATCAATGGGAAAAACAAACCATCGTTGTTAACGAAGCTCGTCCTGAAACCGAAGATCGCCGAGGCGGCGGAGGTGGAGGCGGTGGAGGTTACAATCGTGGGGGAGGTGGAGACCGAAATAAGTCTTGGGGAAAGCGATATTAAGTCTTTCTGATTAACTACAAGGGGAGTTGGGACTAGTACCACTCCCTTTTGTGGTTTTATTATTTAAGTGTTATATTCAAATTGGTGGAAGAAATAGCTAGTAATCAACCGATGAGTCATCAAGATCAAAAATCTTTTTTTAATCCACATAACTTTTTCTTAAAAAGAACATTATTTTTCTATGGATTATTTGTATTGCTTGTTGTCGTATCAGTAGCATTATGGCAATTTCTCCCAGGGATTAATCAATCAACAGATGAATCAAACCCCCAACTACCAGCGCTCAACGGGCAGCCAATTATTATTCCGGAAACTGGAATTACGCTTAGAGCGGAAAATTCTGACAGTGCTGGGATTGAAACAGTAACAAGTTTTATCTTAGCCGGTAAAAATATTCCGAATAGTAATGTTGTTAAATCAAAATTAACTATTAATCCGGATGTTGAGCTTAATTACGAAGATGTCGAATTGGGTGTGGTACGGATAATTCCGGCCCAAGTATTAGGTGTAAACACGACTTACCAATTCAACCTTGATCAATCAGTGGATACTGAAGTACAGACTCCATTGCAGTGGGCATTCCAAACTAAAAGTCCTTTTAAAGTGTTATTTTCGCTTCCCAATAACAAGTCTACCGGGGTTCCTTTAAATTCTGGGATTGAAGTCACATTTAGTGATGATCGGTATGTTAATCCCGAAAATTTTATTTCAATTAGTCCAGCACTTGATATTAATTTTGAGCGCCATAAAAAAACCGCGGTATTTGTACCAGAAAAAGGATTTACTCCTGCTACGATTTATACGATTACAATTAAAAAGGAATTGGGAATTGAAGGAAGTGATATTGCCTTAAGTGATGATTTTATATTTAGTTTTGAAACTGAAGCTGAACCTAAAGCAACCAGTAACAATGATAGTACCAGTTATTTTGATTTCTCAAATCAACTGCAAGAAGTAAATCCTCAAGAACAACCGACAATTGGGGTTTTTAATTATAACTACGAAGTATTGACGCAAATTCAGCTAAATATTACGGTATTTAAGTACAAAACAACCCAAGGATTTATTGATGAACTAATTGCTCGTGAACAGATCCCCATGTGGGCAGAAAAAACATGGAGTAATCATACCGTCGATCAAACCAAGCTTGACCAAGTCGCCCAATTTACAGTACCCGTACAAAAATCTGAGTATCAGGGCTATGTTGTATTTCCTGATCCTTTGCCCGAAGGGGATTATATGATTTCTGCCGAATATCGGGGAAAAACTAAAGAAACACTAATTCAAGTAACACCAATTGCAGCATATACCTCAACCGCAACTAATAAAACGATTGTATGGACTCATGATGTAATAAATGGAAATGCTTTAGATAATGTTTCGATTGAATTTGTCAGGGGAAGTGTTTTGGCTAAATCAAATGGAAAAGGCTTTGCGGAATTTACGACTCCAGCTGAATTAATTAATGCAGAAAAAGCCCATTATTTTTTATTAAAAAAAGATAATCATTTATTAGTAATTCCCGTGAATCAAACATATTCTTTTGGATATTATCAATCTTGGGGGTATTCCGAAGGTGGTTGGTATAACCAATCTGATCCAGACTATTATTCCTATTTATATGTCGATCGGGAGTTATATCACCCAACTGACACAATTAAAATTTGGGGAGTAGTTAAAAATCGAAACTCATCCAATCATCCAAATGTGACTGTTAGTCTAACACGATCGGGTTATTGGAATTACGCAAGTAACCAAGTTCCCGTGAAGTCAGTTGAACTTACTCCCAACGATTTTGGAGTATTTATGGGTGAGATTGCGTATGTAAATTTGCAATCTGAGTATTACAGCTTGGAATTAAAAGTGGGAGATAAAGTTTTACAGAGTAAATACCTAGATATTCATGCATTTACCAAGCCGAGTTATAAGTTAGAAGTAAAGTCAGATAAGAAAGCTGTTTATACAGGTGAAACGACAATATTTACCATAAAAGTTTCCTTTTATGAAGGTACACCATTGCCAGGTTTGGCAGTCGCATATCGCGGATTAAGCTCAGGGGAGGGGATTACGAATGATCAAGGTGAGGTAAATGTAAGCTACACGCCAAGTGCATCGAGTTCAGACTATTATCCAACCAGTTCCTCGATATATGTTCGTTCTAAAAATACGGAAGAGGGAGATATTGAAACCCAAGGTTCCGTACAAGTATTTCATTCATCAATTGCACTTTCCAGCACAACAAACTATACAATCCCAAGTTTGGCAAAAGTAACTATTACTGCCGACCAAATCGATTTAACCGGAATTAACGCAAATTCATCATACGAGTATATTGGTGATCCAATTGCCAATCAAAAAATAACGGGTGAAGTTTTAAAAAAGCGTTGGGACAAATATGAGGATGGGCAATATTACGATTTTATTTCCAAAAAAACATATAAAAAGTATCGTTATGAAGTACATTCCGAAAAAATTACTGATATTGAATTAACGACTGACGTTAATGGAAATTCCCAGTTTTCACAAATCACCGAAAAAGATTATTGGTACGAAGTTAACTTTTTAGCAACCGACAGTGTTAATAAAACTGCCAAGACAACCGCTTACGTATATCATAATAATCTGCCAGTTACTTACCCAGATAGTACCGGTGCTAATTATTATTTAGAAGTATTAAAAAATGACAATCAATTTACCGAAAATGAAGAGGTGGGTTTTCAGTTTAAACATGGGGATACAATTTTACCAACCGAAACAGACCATTATCTGTGGTACACCAGCCAGAATGGCATAAAATCAAGTACGATCACTAATTCCGGTGAATATCAATACAAATTCGAGTCTATAAATATCCCAAATACCTATATCAAAGCGGTATATTTTGATGGAAAGACATACCATATGAGTGACATTGTAAATATGTCATTTGATGAGTTGGAACGTAAACTAAATATCGAAGTTACTCCAAATAAAAATAAATTTAATCCTGGGGATAAAGTCGTTTTAGATATTTTGGCCTTGGATAAATATGACCGTAAAAAATCAGTCGATGTATCCATAAATGTAGTCGATGAGTCGATTTATGCTCTACAAGAGCAGTATTTTGATATCTTAAATGATTTATTTGAAGATATTAGTTCGGGTATTTTGCAAAGTTATGCTTCACATCAGTATCCAGTGGATAAAAGCGCGTCAGAAATGGGTGCCTCTTGTTTTACAGGTGAAACGAAAATATTAATGGCAGACGGAACGCAACAGGTAATTAAAGATATTCAAGCTGGCGATCAAATTCAAACTCTTAAAGATCAAGTTAATCCAACCAAAGTAAATGATACTGTAACCAAAGTTGATGAACATGTTAGTAATCATTTATTAATAATAAATCAAACTCTCCGAGTAACTCCCGAACACCGATTTGTAATTAATGGGCAGTGGCTAGAGATTGGGAAAGCCCATGTTGGTGACAAATTGATTAACAGTACGGGAGGATTAACGACGATTGACTCAATTGACCATGAATACGGTGAATTTGCGGTTTACAACTTACATATCGCTAAATATAAAACATTTATTGCGGCGGGGTTATACGTGCATAACTCAAAAGGTGATCGATCCTATTTTGTGGATAATGCCTATTTTGGTAATGTTCGGACAGATGAAAATGGCAAAGGGAAAGTTGAATTTACAATGCCTGATAATATCACTTCTTGGCGAGTAACTTATCAGGGAGTATCCAGTGATATATATGCGGGTCAGGGAAAGATACTCCTTCCAGTTACACAAGAATTATTTACCCAATTAACTTTAAGTGACGAATATTTAACCGCGGATAAACCAATTTTACAATTTCGAACTTATGGCACTGGTTTATCGACGGGAACTGATATTGAATATGAAGTGACATTTCCCACCTTGGGAGTGAGTACCCCAATTATAGTTAAAGGTAACTCGTATGTTGGATCTCAAGTTGATTTTCCAACTTTAACAAGTGGGATGCATACGGTAGTTGTTATAACCAAAGCCAATGGCCTAACCGATAAAATTACCCGTAATTTTAAGGTGGTTGATTCACGCTTATTACAAACTCAAACTAATTATGAAACATTAACGACAAGTACTAAAATTGCAAATCCGCAAAGTTCCTATACAAAACTATATTTGACCAATAAAGGTAAGGGTAAATATTTATCGGATTTACAATCAATCTATTGGAATCAAGGGGACCGGATTGATCAAATTGTCGCATCAAACTTAGCGGATGAATTATTAGCAAATTATTATAAGTTAAATAACTATGCTAAACGGGATTTTGATCTGTCCGTTTATCAGCAGTCCAGCGGGGGAATTGGACTTTTCCCCTATAGCGGAAGTGATGCTGAATTAACTGCAAAACTGGCGGACATTGCACCTAATTATTTCGACTCTAATGCAATGATTTCTTATTTTGAACGGATTTTAAATGATAAAACCACCACCATGGATGAAGGGGTGGTAGCATTATACGGACTCTCAAGTTTGAAATATCCAGTACTTTCATATGTCCAATCATTGACAACTAATAACTTAACCCCAATCCAAAAACTATATATTGGATTGGCATTAGCCAAGATGGGTGATAAACAAAATGCCGCAATTTTATACAAACAAGTCGTCGAGCAATATGGCGAAGTATCCGATCCGTATGCCCGGATTAATGTTGGAGTGGATAGTGATGACACATTAGTCGCTACAACATTGGCAACGATGCTAGGAAGTGTAATTAACGATACTAATGTTGAAAAAATGATTACCTATGTCCAAACTCAAGATGTAATTGATTATGTATTTTCGTTAGAGAAGATTGCGTATATCTCGCAACTTTTACCAAAAATAATAGATCAAGAAGCGAGTTTTAGTTTTACAGTAGATGGGGCGACATATAACCAAAAAATTGTCGGAAGCCAAGCTGTTAAAATCGAACTAACCCCATTCCAAGCGGATAATATTGAATTTTCGAATATTAATGGTGAGATCGAAGTTGCCATTGAACAGTATGTTCCGTTAAAAGATACATTAAATCAAAGTGAGTATTTCTCAATTAATCGAACATATTTTGTTGATGGAAAAACTATTTCAGCTACCACAATCTTAAATCCGAATTCGGTAGTTAAAGTTGAATTAAACTATGCATTTACTTCAAAAGCATTTCAGGATGGTTGTTATCAGGTGACGGATACGATTCCTTCCGGGTTACGGCCAATTACTCGAATGTATGTTTATGGTATTAATTATAAAATTGATGAGCGATATCCATATCAGATGGATGATCGTAGTGTCAAATATTGTGTGTATAAAAATAACAACGAAAAGTTGGTTTATTATTTGCGTCCTTTACAAAAAGGTGAATTCGTAACTGAAGCGGCAATAATGCAATCTTTAGATGCAACCAAAGAAGTTCGCTTGACCGATGAGAATAAATTGGTTATTAAATGAAGTTTACGGTTATTTTTTTAAGTATAATCTTGGTCGGATTTATTGGATTATATTTTAGCCAAAATAATAACTTTCAAAGTAATGTATCGGAAACCCCAACAGTTTCTCCAGTTGCCATTAATACGAATGTTAATTGGGGATTATTTAATCAAATTAATGATGATAAAACTCAGCAAATCGAATCATTAATTGGTGGGATTATTCCCCATCACTTGGTGGCGGCTCGTTTGATTAATGATTTTTTTACCCGGCAATCAAATAAAGAAAACATTAAACATGTTGTGTTTGTTACACCAAACCATAACGGTTTAGGTAATGGGATTATCACGACAACTGCAAATTTCAATTCTTCTTTTCGTGTTTTAAAATCCGATGAGCAAATTATTCAGAATTTATTAAGTCAAAAATTAGTTAATTTAGATGATGCAGTTATTTCTCAAGAATTTGCGATTACAACGATGGTTCCATTTATTGCCAAATATTATCCCAACGCTTTAATTACACCAATAATTATCAAACGGGGAACAAATCTAATTGAGCTAGAAAACTTAGCGAATCAATTAGCCAGTCTTTTAGATCCGGTTGATTGTGTGATTTTAATATCGGTGGACGCAGCGCATGAAGTTGATCCAATTACAGCGGAGGTTCACGATCAAGAACTAGTTGAAAATATCAGGTCTTCTAGCATTTCTTCAATTCTTAAATACCAAAATGATTACGTTGATTCACCCGAATCGATTGTGTTATTACTTTTAACACTTCAAAAGTGGGGGAAGTTTGACCCAATTTTATTTAACGAGAGCGATAGCAGTATCGAAAATGGGCTACCATATAATAAAGTAACCAGTTATATTGAAATGGGTTTTCAACACGAATAGCTACATACCAAAAGCAATTGAGATATCATTTAAACCAGTTGTGACTGATGTGATTAACTTTGTAAACTTAGCACCTGTCATCAAAATCGTTTTTCCGGATTTGGGTTCAAAAACGGAGTAATTCGATTTGTTTTTTGAAATCGTCACAAAGTGATAGTCATGGTATGGTAAAAAGAAGTTAATATCTACCGTTAAAACAATATATTGATACGTATCAAGTAGAATATTAATTGCATCTAAGGTTAGGGGATTATGTGAGATAAATACATATTCACTATCTACTTCAATTTCTGCAAACTTTTTAAACCATATCTGATTAACAAATACTTGAATCTCTTTTCGATACTTTAGTGCTAGGTGATTAATTACACCTGACCAGAAAACTTTAGGCGAATTTACGATTCCTTTCATAAAAATCTTAATTTGATCTTCATTCTCGAATTTATATCCGTATTTTTGTTGTAAAACTTGCATTAAACAAACCACAAAACTGGTGCCGGGATTTCCTAAAATCAGCTGAGTAAATTCATTCATAAAACTAAATTGTACCGGAAAATACTAATTTTAAAAGCGCACAAACGTCTACTATGAATAAGTTAAGATACATATGCGACATTGAAGGATGACGCATACGGGGATTA